>JAZSEX010000020.1:0-114675 GCA_045531935.1 Acutalibacteraceae bacterium
GCTGAAGAAGAAATAATCATCGGATTATTTATATCGTCAGGATCACCGGTTGCAGTTGTAACAAGAACATCAATATTAAATGAAACTGCCATTGTGCTCTTATCAGATGAGCCGATACCTTCCGGGAAAGTAACATCGACACTATACGGAGCACTGGCAAGTGTATTATTTGCAACGTTAGTCGTAACTACTATGTCGGAAACAGGGTTTGAGAATATAACGCCTGTGCCATTCCACTTGTTAGTAATATCGTCTTTGTCAACCGTAACAGTAAGATTTCTGCCGGCAATAACAGCCTTGTTTGAAGAATAAAGGTTACCGGTAAGAGCATCGGCCCCTGCAACAAGGTGGGTATAGTAAGAATCTGTCTGTACATAAGAAGTTGCACATCCGCTTACCTGATCTGACCAATAACAGCTGTTAAGTGTTGAAGCTTTACCGCCCCAACCGATAACGGCACCGATGTAATCCTTGGTAGGATTGTTAAGTCTGAAAAGTGTGTATGTGTTTTTAATAGCTCCGTCAGCAATGTTTTCGGGAGCATACGCAATAGCACCGCCTGAATAAATATCTGTATCCTCTGCAGCAGAGAAAGAACCTGTAGATACACAGTTGACTATTGATTCGGCAGCAGTAACTGTTGACGTAATACCGCCGAAGTATGCTTTTCTCATATCAGTTGTTGCTGAGAAGAAGAAGCCGAAATCGGATACGGTAACATTTGAAATAACGCCTGTGCTGATACCTGCAGCACCACCGTAATATGTTGTTTCACTGCTTGCATAGTTGACACTACCGAGCATATTATATGAAACGACCGTAGTTTTATCTGAAGATTTGAATGTACCCGTTACGGAAGAATTGTAAAGATAACCATCGTTGCTACCGACAAGACCGCCGACATAAGCACCGCGTGTAAAGTTCTTGGTTGTGCCTTTTGTACCGCCCATATTTACAGCACAATTCTGAACACCAAGTGAAGCAGAGTCAGGCTCATTATAACCTGCAATACCGCCAATATAATAGTTATTTACTGTTGCATTGATCTGGATGCCGGAAACTGCAGAATCAGTAACAAGACCTCTGTTCTGTGCAACAACAGCACCTATATAATCATCTTCACCCTTAACAGTAATAGCGATATCGTTGACAGTAACACCGCGTACTGTACCCGCATTGTCAGCAACAACAGCCGCAACACCATTGTAGAAGTTTATACCGTCCATAATATAGTACGGATTGTTGTGATTGCTGATAAGGTTAGTAGTAACACTGCAGTTGTTGATGGTGCAGTTTTCAATAACACCGTCATTCTTGTTTGCAACAAGAGCAACCTGACGGGGGCTTGCTGTTGTAACATTTACATTGATGTTTTCAAATATAATGTTGCTTACTACTGATTTTTCACTGAGATAACCAAATAGTGAAAAATTCTGATGACCGGGAATTTCGATATTCCAACCGGATGTACCGCCGGTAATCTTATGACGCTGAGTCTGACCGTAAGAATCAACATATGAACCGTCAATATTGATATAAACCTGACCTGATTCAGGATTCATATGGTCAGTAGAAATAAGATATGCGCTACCTGTAGACTCAATAAAATCGGAAACCTTAACTGAACTGATATCAATATCTGCAGTAAGAACAAAATGTTTATTGTTAGGATCAGCAACGTTGGTACCTGTGCTGTCATTTACAATTTCATTGACTTTGAGAAGATGCTCAAGAGATGAAATCTGATAAGGATTCTGCTGTGAACCGTCAGCAGAGTTTCCGTTTGCATCGGTACCCCAGGATAATTGTTCGGGAACAGATTCTGCGTTAGTATCTACAATCAGATCTCCACCCTGAACAATGATATTCGGCTCATAGCTTTCGTCTGTTACAGTTGCAGAAAGAGCAGAAGAATCTATCTCCTGATTAGCATAAACCAGGAGATTGTATGCACTTGTAGATGACAGCAACGTCGTTGCTGCCAGCAAAATCGTTAGTGTGCGGAACCAAAGTTTCTTTCTCATGGTTTTATGCCTCCAAAATAATCAGGTTTGCCCCATACTGTTTCACGCAAAATCGAATGCCTCTTTCTGCATTTACACCCGATTTGCTGCGAAACGGAGCGATTTATCAATAGTTAATCAGTCGTTATTTGTGTCATCAACAGATGTTGCTGATTTTGTCTTGGCGAGCTTTTCTTTTTCTTTCGCCTTTTTGGCTTTTTCTGCCTGTAAAGCTTTAGCCCTTGCAGCCTTCTCTTTTTCCTTCTGTTTTGCCTTGGCTGCCTTTGCCTTTTCAAGCTCTAAAGCACGCTGTTTAGCCATTTTTTCTTTTTCTTTTGCCTTTGCTCTGGCAGCTTTTTCTTTTTCTGCCTGTAAAGCTTTTTCCTTCGCAGCTTTTTCTTTAGCTTTCTGCTTTTCAGCTGCTTCTTTTGCCTTCTGAGCTTCAGCAGCCTTCTGCTTAGCTATACGTTCTTTTTCTTTCTGCTTTTCTTTAGCTGCTTTCTCTTTTTCGGCCAGAATAGCTTTTTCCTTTGCTGCTTTTTCCTTTGCCTTCTGCTTTTCAGCTAATTCTTTGGCTTTCTGAGCTTCAGCAGCCTTTTGTTTTGCTAAGCGCTCTTTTTCTTTAGCTTTTGCCTTAGCTGCACGCTCTTTTTCAAGCTGTAAAGCCTTAGCCCTTGCCAGTCTTTCTTTCTCTTTTTGCTTAACGGCACGTTCTTTTTCTTTGGCGGCTTGCTGTGCAGCAAGCTCTTTTGCTTTCTTTTGCTCTGCAAGAAGAGCTGCTTTTCTTGCCTTCTCTTCTTCAAGTGCTTTAAGCTTTTCAGCTCTTGCTTTTTCTTTTGCAATTCTTGCTTTTTCTTTTTCCTTAGCAATTCTTGCAAGCTCTTGTTCACGCAACTTTGCTTTGCGTATACGTTCTTTTTCCTTTGCTTTTCTCTCTTTTTCGAGTGCAAGCTCTTTTTCTTTCTTGGCTTTGAGTCTTGCCTTTTCTTTTGCTTTTCTCTCTTTTTCCAATGCAAGCTCTCTGGCAAGCTTTGCCTTTTCGCGCTCCTTACGGCGCTTTTCAATTTCTTTCTTACGCTGAATCTCAGCCTTGATTTTAGCTTCGATTTCTGCCTTGCGATCATTTTCAGACTTAAGAGCACGATCGATAGCTTCGTTAATCTTGGTTTCGCCTGCAGTCTTTTTCTTGTTGGCTCGCTTGAGTTCGTCAACAAAGACCTTGCGTATCTCAACCTCTTCCATATCGTAGTTGAGAACAAGTTCTTCTGCGAGGCGCTTGAGAAGCTTGGGCTTAAGCTTACGCTTCTTCTGCTTGATTTCACCTGTCTCCTGCTCGCCTGTATTCTTCTTGAGAAGCATATAGTTTACAGTAGCAAGACGGAAAAGGTCATCCTTATATTCATCACTGACCATTTCGTTAGTTTCTTTTGCTGTTATTTCATAACCAACCTCGTCGTATGACGAAATGAACTGCCACAAATTAAGGCAAGCACGGAAGTTGGGGTCTTTCTGAATTACGTTTGTACGCATGATGGGAGGGCGTACGGGAGTACAGTGCTCAAGGTCGCGCATAAATGACGATGAACAGAAACCGTTGACAACGCGCTTGATTCGCTCAATTCGTGCAAGAGCGGTTGCGTTTTCATCACCGGGATTTATTGCATCTGTGGCTGACATTGTTGAAACAGCCTGAGAGGAAACTTCAAGTTTATAGTTGATTTTTTCATTACCTGCACGGAACTCACTGTTCATTGTGAGTGAAGATTTCTTTTCATCCTGCTCCATATTGAACAGAACGTTATATCGCGTATCGATAAAGTGGCGGAGATTACGGAGAAGAGTGAAGATAAAGCGGTTTTCATAAATTTCAAAGCTTTCTTCACGGAAAACGTTAAGTATCTGGCTGGGAGTAACTCTGTCACCGTCAACACGGGCAATCATACTTGTGTGCTGAGCAAGGTGGCGAACGGACTCAGCAGTAATCTTTCTTGCACGCTCAATAGGAACAATCTCTTCTTCCTGAACGATGAACTTACGGGGATTACGCACGATTGTATCGAGCGCAACTGTGCAAGCCTCAATGGCTTCAACCCATTTGAGGTCAATCTTCTTTTCAAAAAAACGGTTGAACAGCGATATTTCGTGCTTGCCGCCGTCCATAGCTTCAAGCATATCGCCGTAATACTCGTCACCTGTAAAAACAGGAAGTGACGCATTTGTATATTCACTGTAAAGTTCTTCGAATGAAGTGCCCATTTCAGTTTCGCCCCTTAAAAATCAGAGTTACATTTTTATTACGTGCCCCTGCCCTTTTGCAAGGGCACGTATAAAATTAATTTAAAAGTTATTTCTTAGATCATCTTCTGGAGACGCTCAAGATATTCTTTGGATTCGGTCATGTTTGACTTACCGAAGTGCTTGTTAAGGTAAGTGATAAGACCTGCAATTTCATCACGGATGAAAGAAAGGTTGAGTGATTCAAACTTACGGAGAATCTTATGACAGAGAACGAAGTCGAGACCGTCGATTTCTGTACCGCCGCAGCCAACGTATGCAGGAACGAAATCCTGAAGCTGCTTAACAATACGGTTACCGAAAGCAAGGCGGAAGTGTTCGATAACATAGTCATCAAGCTCTGCCAGCTTGCGAAGGCTTTCTTCAGAAACCTTATACTTTTCTTTACACTCTGCAAACATTGACTCGAGGTGCTTATAGCTGAGAGTGAGGTTATCGGTCCAGGGAGCCTCGAAGAACTTACCCTTTGTATTGATATCAATCGGAATAGCACGGTCGTAAACCTTATCAGTAACAGCGAATGTCGAGTCGTCGTTATTGATTGTGCCGATGTACCACATATTATCCGGAAGCTTAAGTTTACCGTCGAAGAGATGCTTCGGGTCAGTCGGCCATACGGAAGGAACAAGAGAAACAATCCACTCGTCACGGCTGGGCATTTCAAGGATTGAAAGCATTTCAGCAAAGTAATACTCAACACGTGCGATATTCATTTCGTCGAGGATGGTAAGGTAGATATCCTCTTTGTATGTAGCTTCGTACATCTTCTTGAGAACTTCTGTCTCATTGAAGCGCTTTGTAAATTCGTTGAAGTAACCGAAAAGCTCGGTACGGTCACGCCATGAAGGCTGAACGGAAGCGATGATAGCATCGTTCTGAAGGAACTTACCGAATGAGTAAGGAAGTGAAGTTTTACCTGTACCGGAAATACCCTGTAAGATAATAAGACGGGTTGAAGCAAAAGCAGCAAGGAAAAGACGGAGAGTTCTGTGCTCATAGTAGAGACCCATTCTTGAAGCTGCGAAGTTGCGGAACATCTCGATGATACCGGGAAGAGTAATCTCGTTATTGTACTCGGGAGCAACATAGTCAGCCATCTCAAGGTCAACCTGAGTAAGCTTGTAGAAACGGCTGTAATCTTCGTCAAGTGTGGGATCGCCCTCTGCAGCTTCGGCACCTTCAGCACCTTCTGCAGGAGCAGCAGTACCGTCAGCAGCCTCGAGGTAGGGATTCTCACCGGGACGCAGACCAAGCTGTGAAACCTTCATTGCGAGAATCTTATCCTTTTCGATGTTGAGCTTCATAACCTCACGGTTAAGGGTTGCAACCTCATTAAGAAGCTCTTCCTGGTTGACAACGGTTTTACGGAAACGAAGGTACTTCTTAATAAGAAGAACAACAAGTAAAATTATTGCTGCAAGAAGTATAAGAACAAGGAGCATACATACGGCACCGAGAATGATACCGCCTACACCGAGTGTACCTGAATGGTTCTTGAATAATTTAACGTATGCGGGAACATTGAAAATGTTAGCAATACCAAGACCGAAGCCTTTGATAATTCCCCAGAAACCTTTGACGAAAAGCTGGTCGAGGAAGTCACCTAAAAACTGTAAAATACCGCTCATTTTATAGCCACCTTTGCTGTATTTTTATATTGCATTTCTTTTAATAACTTAGCTGTTTGTTTCGTCATCCGGCGAGTCAGTTTTTTCACCCTGCTCTGCCGCTTTTTGCTGAGCGAGGAATTCAGCGATAATCGCTTTTATCTTTTCTTCCTCAGCCTTAGCTTTTTCTGCTTCTTCCAATTCTTTCTGCTTAGCAAGATATTCTTCAATAATCTGCTGCTTTTTGGCTTCCTCAGCCTGCTGTTGTCGCAGGTATTCCTGAATTATAGCCTCTTTCTCACTTTCCGCTGCAGGAGGGTAATACTGCTGCGGCACCGGAGAAGGTGTAGCCGTAGCTGTGGCAGTTGTGTTAACAACTTGCTTGCCGACAGCAAGCGAACGAAGATAACTGAAAAGCTGCCAGATTACTATCAATGCTGCAGGAAGAACTATCATCAGCACAACACCCTTAGGTGTTTTTGTAAAATCGAGAACTGAACCGAGCTTCGCAACACGCACACCGGTATATACACCGAGAATGTTTGAAGCGGGAACGTGATTCTCATCGACAGGTGCTTTGGGGTGGTCACCCTTTGTGACGTACGCTCTGTAGTCAGCACCCTCGATTATATCGTGAACACGGTGAGTGTTGACGTAATACTCGCCCGTATTGTTTTTGGCAACAAATGATATGACATCGTCGATATTATATTCGTGCCTTCCGTCGTTTGCGTAGCGTTTGATAACTATCAGGTCACCTTTATAAAAGGTAGGATTCATCGAGTTACTTTTGACAGAAAGGAAAGAATAGCTGCCGAAATTCGGTACGCCGATATCAGCTTTGGCAGAAAGCACAACATTGACGCATATTACTATTGATACAATAAGAATAACAGTCGAAACAATATTAATTATTGTATTAAATCTTTTATTGTCGAGAATGTTCTTTTTCTTCATAGTAACTTTTTACCTTTGCGTAATGTTGCGGTCTGTTGCCGTTAAGTTATCTGTCAGGGAGTTTCGGTGCCGCCGTTGCTGTCAGAGGAGGAACCAAATGTGATCTTTGTTGAAAGATGCTTAGCACTGAGCTTCTCACCCGTACAGTCAGTGTCGTTACCTTCAATCCATACACGGATTATGATTTCGTTAGAGCCTGTATTACCTGAAACCTGGGGAAGCTCCATTGTTGCTTCATACTTATTAGCATCTGCTGCAGACTGTGCAAGCTCTGTAACCGACTGAGCTGTGAGTGTTACAACGCCTGCTGTTTCACTGGAATCGATGATACTGTTGTTGTTTGAATCCATAACAGTTGCCATCGGGATATTATCTGATGTTACAGCACTTGTAGCATCACCGGGTGCAGCGAAAATAGTTGTAGTGCCGTTATATGTAACCGATACACGGGCTGCTTCGACGGCTGCATTGTCGCCGTCGCGGCCTGTAAGGGCAATATTCATTCTTGCGTCAACCGACTCGGTTGTGGTTGAACGGATTTTAATTCTTAACTCATTGTAGTCAACGCCTACCTGAGGATCGAGAGAAGCGAAGTAACCGCCTTCAAGACCAACCTTTTTGAAGTCTGCGCCGTTTGCACTGGATACGGGAGCATACTTACCGTCCTCTGCAATAAGCTCACCTGCTGCGAAACAATCACGCTGAAGGTATGCACCCCACTCAACCTGAGCTGAGCCTTCTTCTGCACTGGCGTGTGCGTGACCTGCTGAGCCCTGAAGCTCAATGCCGCCGCCTGCTTCAATTACGTCGAAGCCGAGGTCGAACAGCTCTGCGAAGCCACCTACGAGGAACCAGGCGTATGTACCTGAAACCATTGTTGTTGCGGCAACAATAAGAACGATGAGCGAAAGTCCTAATTTGCGTTTTGCCATTTTGTTTACCCTCTTTACTAAAAATTTTTATTTACAGAGCGAACGCTCATAAATACTATTGTTTATATTAATTAAGGAAACTAATCGGTAATGATAATGTTATTCGGTTGTTTCACCGTCTGCTTTGTTTTCTGCAGCCTGCTTTGCAAGATACTCTTCAATAGCTTTTTTCTTAATTTCTTCTTCTCTTGCGGCAGCTGCCTTTGCAGCCTCCTGTTGAGCTATATACTCTTCAACAGCACGGCGCCTGATTTCTTCCTCTGATTCAGCAGCTGCAGGTGCAGGATCGGGAGCCTTTGCAGCTTTCTCTGCTTTTTCGGCTGCAGCCTTTTCTGCGGCAGCTTTTTCTGCCTCCTGCTTTGCAAGCATTTCAGCAACAACCTTCTGCTTGATTTCGTCCTCTGCATTCTTGACAGCCTCAACAGCCTTCTCTTTCTTACTTTCCATAAGAACGCTGATAAACTTGAACAGCTCAAACAGGAAGAAGATTGCAGTAGGAATAACTACGCAGATCATAAAGCCGAGCTGTGACTGAAGGAACATCATTACTGAGCCGAGGTGAGGAATTGCAGTACCTGTCCAGACAGCTACGACACGGTCGTTTGTGAGGTACTCAGTATTGAGCGCTGAATCCAAATCTCGGTCAGGTGTGTTATCACCCTTGGTAACGTAATAAGGCATACCGCCGTGAATCCAGATACCGTCAACAACCTCATTCTGATAATGTGTGTAAGTATCTTCGATAATTCTATGGGTTTCAAGGTAAACCTGATCCTGGTATGTACGTCTGAACGTTACAACGTCGCCTACCTTGTAAACCTTACCCTGGTCATCGTCGTGGTTTACGATATCAACAATAATAAGTGCGCCTTTATCAAAACCTTGCTCACTTAACATTGAATCAGTTTCAACGGCGAATATCGCTTTGCCAAAAAGATTCGGAAGACCCGATTCACTCTTGGAAGAGGATATTACCACAACCGTCATTACAATGGAAAAGATGAGTATAAAAGTAATAGCTATATTACCTAATACTTTACCAACTTTCTTCATTCACATTACCTCTCGTTAAATTTATTTAGTGTTAAATGAATTTATCTCATTTCAATATTAGAAGTGATAAGCTTTTAATACTTAAATCAAATAATTTCACAACAACCAGGCAGTTCGGTTCAGCAAGAGCCGAACCGCCTGAACTGTTTAGAGCCGCTTTGAACAGCTCTGAAAATTTGTGTTTTAGCTAAATCACAATTTTTGGAGTGGAGAAAGCCACCCCACCTTGGGGGAGAATAAAAACTTTTTTGGGGGGTAATCCGGGTCGGGTCTGACCCGACCCGGAAGAAATTAATTCAGGTTAGTTTAAGTAATTAAACTTAGACCTTTGTGAAGTTGAGAGCAACTGCACAAGACTGAGCAGCAACGTTACCTACGCAAAGGCTATCGTTACCTTCTGCCCATACATAGAGTGTGATTGTCTTAGCCTGGTCAGCTGTGAGAGAAAGAGAAACTACGTCGCTTGTCGATGTTGTAACTGCCTGTGCTGCAAGAGCGTTGTAGGGAGTTGCGCCATCTGTGAGAGTATCTGTTGTTTCCATGATACCGTCTGTATCAACATCGATACCGGGTGTAGCCTGGAGAACAGGAACGTAAGTTCTGGATGCTGTGTTGTAAACCTTGTAGTTTGATGGTTTATCATCCTCGAAGATTGCACCGTAGATGAACTGGTATGTAGAACCTGACATATCAGCAGATACGTTAACTGTGCAGTCAACAGAAGCCTTAACATAAACCTTCATCTTGATGAACTTGCCGTTGTCGTTTGTAGCTGTTGCGGGTGTGAAGACAAGCTTGCCGAATGTGTTCTGATCGCCTGCATCCTCACCCTGAGCAATGCTACCAGAGATGAAAGCCTGGTTGATGGGGTCGAATGATACAGGAGAGAAGTCGCTGGGTGTGAAGTTGGTACCTGTAGCCTGGAATGCTGCATACTCAAGAGCTGTTGAGTAGTTTGTACCGTCAGCAGAAATAGTGATGTTACCGGATGTGTTGCTTACCTGTGCGCTGATACCGGAAACCTTAGCAGTTGTACCGGTAGCAAACCATGCATAGGTTGATGATGTGAGAACAATTGCGGACACCATGAGCATTGCAATTGCTGCCACGAGTGAACGTTTTTTCATAGTTATTGCCTCCATATTCAGAGTTTGTGTGTTTTAGCACTTTGCGTGTTTTAAACACAATTTATATCCAAAATGCCTTGGACATCGTGATGAGTGGTTTTCATCTGAAAACCGATACCTTGTAGAGTCTCCCCCAACTTACTCAGTATCAAGCTTCTCGATTACGTTAAACTCCATTTTGAGTTTAACCTCACTCTCCATAATGTCGTTGACACATTCAGGATCTTCGCCCTCGAGCCAGATTACAACCGTATAACGGTCAACTGAATCCACCTCGAAATCGCTGCGTACGTATTCCATAACCTTTGTGTCGGATATGAAGTTTTTGTCTGCAGCAAAGAATTCCTTGACATTGTTTGTGCCGAGCCTCGGTTTTGCGTAAACCGTAGGTTCGCCGTTTATGAATACCATGACTCGCATTGCTTCGTCGGCACCGAAATCTCTTGCACCGTTTTCGTCAACAGCTCTGTTGACCGACGTAACCTTGAGCGTTGTCATGTAATCAACTGTTGCATCCTTGCCGTTTACCTCTTCACCTGCGTTACGCACGAAGAAAGTATAAGCAAAGTAGGCACCGTTGCCCTTCTCCTCACCCTCTGCCGGGAAGTAGGCATTGTGTGAGCCGTAGACCTTTTCAAACTCTTCGTATGATTTGTATACGGGAGCCTTAGAGCCGAGCTGTCCGTCCTGATTGAGAATCCATTCTTTTGTGATGTTGTCGAGATTCTCAATCGCTTCACCGTAAAGCTGAAGCGTAGGCTTATCGAAGGTAGGTGTATCTGAAAGTTGGATACCGTAGCTGTTGTTTGTCATACTTACTGTAAAGCGGCCGCCGTGATTCATAACCGTTACACAGCCAAAGCCTATACCGAACAGCAACAGCAGTATGCCGATGATAATTGCTACGATTCTTATCAGCCAGTTTCGCTTGTAGACCTTTTCGGCTGACGTATTAACGTCATACTTACCCATCGGGTCGTCAAGAGCAGGTATGTAGGAGCCTGTTGCACCGGCTACGAAACCGCCTGTTGAAGGTGCCGCATCGGGCTGAGCCGATTTTTTCTTTCTTGCCAACTCAAATCATCTCCGATTCTTTTGAGATTTGTATGTAAAGTGGGGTTACTTTATCTTCTTTTCGTCCCAGAGTTCGGTGCAGTAGAACTTACCGTGCATCTGGTCAGCACCCATCTTTGCGAGGAGTACCGAAAGCTCCTGAGTGTCGACACCGCCGACCTTTGTTTTTACGCCGAGCTTCTTTACAAAATCGATAAGACCCTGAACTACTGTTCTTGCCTTGTCTTCATCCTCGTAAAGGTCAGGCTGTATCGGCTCAACAAGCTTGCGGTTGATTCCGATGTAATCGACCTCATACTGAGCGAGGTTTGACATTGAGGTGTACTCGACACCGACGTCGTCGATTGAGAAGAGGAAACCGAAATCGCGGAGCTCACGGATATTTTTAAGAACCTGTGCGCTGACCGCCTCGTAAATATTCTCGGTAATGTTGAAGCAGAACTTATCGGGCTCAACCTCGTGTTTCTCGAGAATCTTTTTGACCTGCGTTGTAAAGTAGGGCTTTGAGAGGTAGCGTACCGAAGTATTGAGGATAAGTCGGTTGATGCTTGCATCACGTGCATCCGCACGGTTGATAACCTCGCAACCTTCTTCGATTGCCCAACGGTTTATTTCACAGATGCGGTTACTCTTTTCTGCAACGGGCACGTAATACTCGGGAAGCATTACGCCCATCTTGGGGTCAAGGATGCGAACCGTCGCCTCGAAGTCGAGTGCCATATTGAGATGAGTGTCAAAGACAGGCTCAAACATAAGCTCCATAGAGCGTTGACGTCTGCCACCCTTCTTTGCGGGTTTTACGCTTTCCTGCTCAACGGCAAGCTGCTTGTTATCATCCATTTGCCTAACCCCTTACGTCAAATTTAATAATATTACTTCTCTTTATTATAATACTTAAATATATAGAGACAGATATACACAATGAAATTCTATCACTGCGTAACAAAAAAGTCAACAAAAATGCTTTATATTTACTAATAAAGAATAAATTTGTTAATATAGTAGAATTTTGAAGACATCTTATGGCTATTTTTTACAAAAGAAAAAAGCAACATCTGCACTGCAAAGCACAGAATGTTGCTTAAAAATATGTTAAACTCATTTTTTGTAAAAGATGGATTTTACTCCGGAAATCATATTTTTATCCCATGAACCGTTAATAAAAACTGCCATTTCCGGCACATCAGAAACTATTCCGTCAACGCAGAAATCAAGTGCTCTGACAGTGTTGTAAAAATCATCACCGCATTCAACCCAAAGAAGCAATCCGAGTTCTTCGGTTTTTTTAACAAGATTTTTTGTGAGCTTATCACCATCACATATTATTCCGTCAGCACCCGCTTGAACAAGCTCTTCGAGCGATAAATCAGTATCGGAATCGTAGGTGCAAAGCACCGGTGTTTTGGAAAAATAGTACTTTACAACAGATAAAGCGTTTTCATCCACACCGACTATAAACGTACGGTATTGCAAATCGAGCTGCTCTATATTAGCCGCAAGTGTACCGAGCGAAGTATATTCGCAAAGATTAAGTACAAAACCTGTTTCTTCATCTCCCTGCTCGACAACGTGCCTCAGCACTCTTTCAAACGGCACAGAGTCCGCGGTCACACTGTCAAAAGAATCAGCAAGATAAGGCACACCGCTACGGTCAAAAGCAATATTCAACTCTACGTGAGTAGCATCGCTTTCATATCTGTTACGGAACCACAAAAACGAATTACTGTCAGCATTTTCACTGTCGTTTGCTGCCGCAACAGAAACAAAATTGACAATATCACCGGTTTCTTCATCGACAAACGGATTAGAAGAAAGCATAGATTTTACGTGTATTTTCTGAAAAAATGTCAGCGTATCCGCACCCTTGAAAAACGCAAGAAAACCAAGCAGAATCAACAAAAGAGCGCAGACAGGCAGAGCTTTCAACAGCTTTTTGTTCACTGTCGGCTCCCCTTTCGTTTTATTTGAGATTTGAATAAATTGACTGAGTGATAGAAAGCATATCGACATAGAGATTTTCTATTTCTTCGATAAGCTTTATGTGTGTACGGCAACGATCAAGATTCTGTTCGGGACGGCTGATTCTGAAATAAACATCACCGTTGAGATAGTCTGTAAGGAAACGGATGCCGCACTCAATAGTCATAAGCTTGCATGAGAAAGGAAGGTAATAAACCTCTGTTTCAGTCAGGCTGTCGCCTGCAGCAGAAAGGTAACCTTCTGTATAGCTGCGGTAAAAATCCATATTGAATTTGACCTTTGAAAGATCCTTTTCATCTTCTGCAGCTGTATTGCCTGCAAAACGCAGACTGTCACCAAAATCATAAAGAGAAAGACCGGGCATAACTGTATCAAGGTCGATAACACAGATACCTTCACCTGTTTTTTTGTCAAAAAGGACGTTATTAAGCTTTGTATCGTTATGAGTTACCCTTACAGGGAGCTCACCTTTTTCAAGCAGATCAAGAAGCACGGAACAATCATTTTTTCTGTTGACGAAGAACTCAATTTCCTTTTGAACACCGGCAGCTCTGCCTACTTTATCCGCCTTTACAGCTTCTTCAAAAGCGGCATAACGCGAAACGGTATGATGGAAATTAGGTATAGTTTCAGCAAGAGTCTCTGCAGGATAATCGGCAAGAAGCTTCTGGAATTTACCAAAAGTTTTGCCTGCTTTTCGACAGATTTCGGTGTTGTCAGGGAAATTATAACTGACAGTGTTGATGATATAGTTTATGACACGCCAGTATCTGCCGTCCTTATCAAGATAATAGGGCTTTCCGTCATTGGTAAAGTAAACCTTAATCGACTCACGCTTGGGATTGCCGCCGGCAGCCTCAACCTTTTTACGGATAAACTCAGTAACTCCGACATAGTTTGCCATAAGCACGTCGGGATCCTTGAAAACAGCCGTATTGATCTGCTGAAGAACGTAGCACTTCTCTGTGCCGTCATTGTCAAAACGCAACAGATACGTGTTGTTGATATGACCGTTATTAAGCGTTGTAAAATCGTAATATTCGCCCTTGAAGGTATAATTGGCTCTGATTTCATCAATGTCAAAAAGATTTGTTATCATTGTATATTTTCCTTTCATATGACGTTATAAACGTCACTTTTTATCGAAGAATATCCTGCCGAAAAACTCCGGTCTGTGATAATCCGGATTCGGAGTGTCCACAAAGAAAAGCGAAGCGTAGTGAGGTGACGGAGTAAGGTCACCGCACTTATAACAGTTTGCTCTTATATATCCGGTATCAGCAACAGAAAAACTCCTGCCGAAAACGTCAGACACAAGCTGCTCGGGAATAAAAAGTTCCGCACTCCAACCCGAGTCGGAAATACAAGCTTTTATATCCGGAGCACAGTCGGAAATTTCACGCAGAAAAACCCTGTCATTTCTGTCACAACCAACCGCACAAAGATATGCACCGTTGGGGTTAATTTCAAAGTTGATATACCGTTCATCATCTGCAAACGGCTGGAAGAAAAGCTCCATACAGCTGTCGTTGTAAACCGGGTCGTCCCTGTTCTCAAAAACGGCTCTGGGTGAAGGCTCGTCAGCTTCAAAGCAGACAAGAATCCCTTTTCCCGCAACGCCGCAAACAGCAACCCTGCTGCTGTAAAAAGCAGGATATTTTTCACTCCAGAGATGGTGTTTAAGCTCTGAGAACTTGAGCTCAGATGCATCGGGATGCGAAGAAAAAATAAATGTTTTTTCCATAATCATCTTGACCTGTATTCTGCCCAAAGACTTTCAAGTGACCTGCCGGTTTCCTTAGACCAGAAGTCACTTTCGTACCATGTTGAAGACGTCAGAGTTTTGTTGGCACGGTAGGCAATATCCACCTGATATTTTGCTTTTATCCAATGAAGGAAATCCGCACCGACTTTGCCACCGTCTTCGTAATGTCCACCGCTGTATTTTCCGGGGAACCCATAACCGTAAGCTGAAAATTCAGCAGCAATATAGTAATTGACTGAGCTCTTCAGCCACTCAGGTGCAGAAGAGTTGTAATCAAGAACGGTTGCAGCAATATAATAAACAATCACACTTGCTTTATCATGGTTGTTGTTAAACCAATTGATATTGATATTTATGGTATTACCAACAACATTTGCAGGGTCATCCCTGAGATAAGTAGGATCAAAATTGAGTGTTATGATAGGCTCATAATACTCTTTACCATACTTATAATAGATATCGGGATATAGCCTGTTAAAGATGTTAATTATATCTGTATAAACCTCACCGTCAACAAGGTTACGGCTGCCTGAAACTCTGTAAAGAGCTGTAGGATCAGTCATCTCAACACTTGCAACCTCACCTGCATCGGCAAGACTGTCATAGTAGGATGCTTTTTCTTTAAATGAAAGTGTGGTCTGAGCAGGTTCAGATTTATCCGGAGCAGGACCGCAAGCCGAAAAGCAAACTGACAGCACAGAGAACAAAGCAAGAAGCAGAGCTGTTTTTTTCAAAATTAGACACCTCAGAGAATTTTATTCAATCATTTATTGAGAGCAGCCTCGGGAGAGGGAGTGTGCGGACACTCGATTGACGGCTGACGGTAAAGCGGAGCAGCCCAATGAACAGCGTTATTGATAATACGCTGTACCTCGGGAATGAAATATGTAGGATTGCTTTCGTGACCCGGCTGGAAATAGAACACTTTACCAAGACCTTTTGTCCAGCAACAGCCTGAACGGAAAACTTCGCCGCCCTTGAACCAGCCGAGGAAGATAAGCTCATCGGGACTCGGGATATCGAAACGCTCACCGTACATCTCTTCTTCGGGAATTTCAAAATAATCTCCTACACCCTGTGCAATCGGGTGAGAAGGCATAATATTCCAGACACGCTCACGGTCGCCCTCACGCCAGCAGAGTGAGCAGGTTGTGCCCATAAGCCTGCGGAAAGGCTTGGAGAAATGTGCCGAATGAAGAGCTATAAAACCCATACCGCACATTACCTGGTTGTATACAAGTTCGGATATTTCGTCGGGTACTTTTTCGTGTGCACAGTGACCCCACCAGATAAGCACGTCAGTATCGCGGAGTGCCTCTTCTGTAAGCTCGTTTACGGTGCTGAGCGTTACGGTCTTAACCTCAATATTTTCGTCTGTACCGAGGAAATCTGCGATACAGCCGTGAATACCTTTAGGGTATACCGCAGCAATGCTTTCATCCTCAAGCTCGTGTACGTATTCGTTATAAACCGTTACTTTAATCATAACTCAAACACCTCTTGATTATTTTATCTTATTCTTGTATTTTACTTTACATTTTCGATTTAGTCAATAAGTAATATAATAAAAGAGGCAGGCTATGCCTCTTTTTGTTTATTACGGAAGCTGAGTAAGGGGCTTAAATACGTAGCCCTGAGCAAGAGCATAATCGATAATATCACCAAGTGCCGCCGCATTGTCCGCAGAAACAGAGTGAAGCAGAATTATCGCACCGGGGTGAAGTCTTGCCGTAACAGTGTTGAAAGCATAATCCTTTCCTTTTTGTGCAGAAGTATCCCAATCGGAATATGCAAGCGACCAGAAGACACTCTTGTAACCGAGCGACTGTACAAGGTCGAGTGCGCTGTCATTATATGCACCCTCGGGAAAGCGGAAATAAGGCGAAGAATAGCCGTAATTCTGACGCAGATGATTCTCGACTGACTGTATCTCTTCTGCCATTCTTGTGCGGTCTATTTTGCTGAAATTCGGATGATTATCGGAATGGTTACCGACAATATGGCCCTCTTTTATCATACGGGTAATAAGGTCAGGCTTTGCCTTGATATGGTCAAGCGTACAGAAAAACGCCGCACTGACATTCTTCTCTTTAAGCACGTCGAGCACATCGTAGGTATAGCCGTTTTCATAGCCGCAGTCGAAAGTAAGATAGAGCACTTTTTCGGTTGATTTCGAATCGTAGGTTACTGCGTTGAAGCCCTTTGATTCAAAGTATTTCTGCGAATCAATGCTTATCTGATGCGGCTTTGAATTCTTTGCAACACCGAAGCTGTGATTAACAACGGCAGTTGAAAGTCCCCTGCTGTTTGATGGGTCATTGACTCTGAAATTCACAGCAGGTAAAGGCATATATCCCGTATATGTGCCTGCAGATGCACCCGGTGCACCCGTAATACTTTCAGCCTTGAAACTCGGGTTTTTATATGTGGGTTTAGCTGTTGTCGGCACAGGCTTAGCTGCAGTCGTCGGCACGGCAGTTACAGGCAAAGTAGTCGACGGCACAACCGTTACGTCAGTCGGCTTGTTCGCAACGTCAGCCGTTGTAAATCCAGGCTGAGTTTCACTTGCCTTTTCGGTACCGAAAAGCAGGTCTTTATTAGCAACAAACACACCTACCGCAACAGCCAGCAAAACCACACTGACAGCTATAAGTGCATATTTTTTCATATATCAGATCTCCTTAAATCACATATGTTAGCGGCAGAATATGCCGCTTTTCTGCATTATACTACATTCTTTTCGATAATGGAAGCTATTTCATAATTTCCTGTAAGCTGTCCATCATCGAGCCGAAAGTTTTCATAGCTTTCATGGCATTTTTTCTTGTCTGCTTTTTGAGTGACGGACTCATCATTGTTGAGCCTATTGCCGCAACGGCACCGCCTGCAAGCATACCCAGAGCAATTTTTGAAGCTGTTGATTTCACTTTTTATCACCTCACAAAACTTTAAGAATTGATATTATTCTTAGCTGTTTTTCGCAATAAAAACGGGTGAAGTTAATGGAAGAAAGGCTTGATATAGCCTATAGCTTTGTGATATAATATTTTGGTAATTTTTTAAAAACGGTGATGGAAATGGAAAGAATAAACCGTGTACTTGCAATCCACGATATTTCGGGCTTCGGCAAATGCTCATTAACGGTAGCACTGCCCGTAATTTCTGCCTGCGGAGTTGAAACAACAGTTATGCCTACAGCCGTGCTGTCTACTCACACGGGCGGTTTTACAGGCTATACCTGCCGTGACCTGACGGGTGATATGCAACCTATGGCTGACCATTGGAAAAGCATAAACATCGGCTTTGATGCGATATACTCGGGCTATCTCGGCTCATTTGAGCAGATTGAAATTGTCAAGGGCATTGTCAAAGATTTCAAGGAAAAAAACAGCTTTTTTATCTGTGACCCTGCAATGGCAGACCACGGCAAGATGTATGCTCTTTTTGATATGGATTTTGCCAAGAAAATGGCTGAATTATGCTCACTTGCCGACATCATTGTGCCCAACTTTACCGAAGCTGCATTTATGACGGGCGAAGAATACAAAGAAGGCCCTTACACAAAAGAATATGTTGAAAATATGCTTGCTAAACTCTCTGCACTCGGCCCGAAAAAAATTGTGCTGACAGGTGTATTTTTTGACGGTGATAATCTCGGCTGTGCCTGCTACGATAACGGCAACATCGACTACATTATGATGCCGAGACTTGAGGGTATTTATCACGGCACGGGTGACGTTTTTGCAAGCTCACTGTGCGGTGCACTGATGTGCGGAAAAAGCTTAAACAAAGCAACTGAAATTGCCGCAAAATTCACCTGCGGATGTATTGAGCGTACACTTAAATACACACCCGACGTGCGTTACGGAGTAGCGTTTGAGGGCGAATTGCCAAAGCTGATAAAGGAGCTTGGTCTCTATGAATAAAATGACACTCAACATAGTGCTCATCGAGCCTGAAATTCCGCAGAATACGGGCAATATTGCACGCACCTGCGCGGCTACAGGTGCAAAACTTCACCTTGTAGAACCTATGGGATTCAAGGTTGACGACAAGAAGCTGAAGCGTGCAGGGCTCGATTACTGGCACCTGCTCGACATTACATATTATAAGGACACGGCGGACTTTTTTGAAAAAAACAAAGACGGTAATTTCTTCTATTTTTCAACCAAAGCTACACACCGCCACACCGACATCACCTACCCCGACAACACCTACCTTGTATTCGGCAAAGAAACCAAAGGTCTGCCCGAGGAATTACTCAAGGCAAACCCGGAAAAATGCGTAAGAATACCTATGATTAACGACTCTGCGGCAAGAAGCCTCAACCTTTCAAATTCCGCCGCAATAGGAGTATATGAGGTGCTCAGGCAGTGGGATTACCCGGAACTATTATGCGAGGGTAAGCTGACAAAATATGAATGGTAAATTCAATTCGGAATTAGGAATTCGCAATTCGGAATTAGATTTTCCATAAACCGCTCCATCCAAAGCTCCCTCTGATGAGGGAGCTGGATTTTGTAAAGCAAAAGACTGAGGGAGAGAATTTAAGATAATAAAGAATAGAGGATAATCTCATGAACAAAAATGCCGCTATAAACTTTATTTTACATAACGCACGTCCTCTTGAGTTGGCTATTTACAAATATTTCTTTGAAAATGAATCAAGCCAAGCTGTTGTTGATGAGCTTTTAAATTTCCAAAATTCCGACGGTGGTTTCGGTAACGCTCTTGAGCCCGATTTCTTTAATCCCAATTCAAGTCCTATCGCAACGAACGATGCAATAATTACTCTTTATCGTGCAAAAGCACTTGACAGAAACTCTGACATTGTAAAAGGAATTGTCAGATATCTTGAATCTCACGATTCCTTTGATGAAGATAAAAAGCGTTGGTTATTTGCGATAGACAGTAATAGAGATTATCCGCACGCGATATGGTGGGAGAAAAAAGGTGACGGTATCAGCGGATTTAATCCGTCAATATCTTTAGCGGCATTCTTAATTTGCTACAGCAACCGTACATCTTTGTATGAAGAAATCATAAAAGAAGGATTTGAATATCTTGAAACAGCCGAAGAAATAAGCAGCGATTCATTGAAATGTTTTCTGCTTACATACGAGCTTTTAAAGACTAACAGTATAACTGATGTTATTGATTTGGAACATTTCAAAGATTTGTTGTGTAGAGCTATTGATAATTCCATATGCAAAGATATTGAAAAATACGGTGTTGAATATGTACCGATGCCATCCGACTTTTTCTCCGGTACTTATTCGGAATTTATTACACCTGAAACAAAAACTCTGATAGCTGCAGAAAAAGATGTTTTAGGTAAACTGCAAATGGAAGACGGCGGTTTTGATATCACTTGGAAATGGTACACACCCTATTCCGAATTTGAACAAGCAAGAGCTTGGTGGCGTCCTCGCATTACTGTTGAAAAGCTTCTTTTTAACGAGGTACAGATATGAAAACCGACATATTAAAGCAAAACGAAAAAAGCTGGAATGCATTAGCTGAAGATTTCTTCGGTGTAACTGCTTTGCCTGTACTCGGGTGTTCAATTCCGACAGAAGATGAACTGCACCTTTTCCCTGACCTTAACGGCAAAGCTGTATTTGAAATGGGTTGCGGTAGCGGTCATTCACTCAAATGGTGTGCCGAACACGGTGCAAAAGAGCTTTTCGGTCTTGATATTTCTGAAGAACAGCTTAAAGCCGCAAAGAAACTCCTGAATGAAAACGGATATTCCTGCACACTATTTCACCAACCTATGGAAGATAATACAAACATTCCACTTAAATTTTTTGATGTTGTTTATTCAATTTACGCAATCGGTTGGACTACAGACCTTGAAAAAACAATAAAAAATGCCGCATCTTATCTGAAACAAGGCGGCACGTATATTTTCTCTTGGGATCATCCGTTTCTGCATTGTGTAGATTTGGAAAGCGTTGCGATTTCGGGCGGCAACAGAACGGTTGCAAACGAGGAACGTATAATTTTCAGTGGCAACTATTTTGAAGAAGACTATTACACTTTTGAGAAATACGGCAACCCTCTTACTCTGCAAAACCGCAAGCTTTCAACATACATAAACACCCTTGCTGATGCAGGCTTTGCAGTTGAAAGAGTTATTGAAGAAACAAGCGAAACCATTCTTGAAAAATCAGCAGACTTTAGTTCGGGTTACTATGCCGATTTCAAAGCAAAGCATTTTCCTCTTTCGATTGTTATTAAAGCAAGGAAGCTATAATCTCCAATTAAATATGCCAAAAGGCTGTCTCACAAGTAAAATGAGACAGCCTTTTTCATGTGTAATGATATATTATTTTGCAGTAAACATAATGATAAACGCCTTTTCACCTTCGGGAAGGCTGAGCTTTATGCCCTGTGTCATAAGCTCTTCTCCCGTCATTTCAAATACATTTTCGGGTGAATCGTAATCATAAACGCTGTACACGGCATCGTCGATAAGACCGTTGAGCTTTACGGTATACTCACTGTCATTTACATCAGCACGCTTATAGACAAGTGCCATACCGCTGTCTGCATTGTAAGAAGAATACTGCATTGCAAGCATTCTGTCGGAAAAATATCCACCTGACGAAAGAGGATAGTAATACTCATTCATCATTGAGCGTTGCTCGATATATTCGCCGTAATGCTCACCGTGGACAGTGCCGAAGGTTTCAAGGCCGAGCGGCATTATACTCGAGCGTGCGGCATACTCCGACTCGCTGTAAAACAGCGTACCCGTAAGAGGAAGCCAGAAAGAAAGGCCGTAGGTCTGCGACTGTGTTGCCTCAAGAATATCCTCATGAGGGTTGCAGTTGTAGTCACTGCGCCATACCGGCACACTGCGGCGTGCCATTTCAAGGTCAAGCCTTCTGCCGCCTGAAGCACAGTTATCTATTATGAGTCCGTCAACATTTTCGGTAAGGCCGTCAAGATATCTGTAAAGATTGGAAACATAATGATTTTCGGTAATACCTTTTCTGCCGTCATAGTATTCTTTATCACCCTGCGCCCAGTAAACATCAGGTGAAAAGTTGAAATCCTGCCTGTAAACAGAAATTTTATTATCGACAAGGAAGTCGGAAATATAATCAATCAGATAGTCTGTTGCACCGTATTCTGCAAGATTCCACATCAGGTTATCTCCATCCTCAACTTCTATAAGCCAGTTCTGATTTTCTGAACCTTTTTTATAGAAGAGAGAATCTCTACAGACACGCTCGGGTTCAAACCACAGCACCAGTCCGCAGCCCTTTGAAGCGGCGTACTCCGAAACCTCAACAATGCCGCCCGGGAATCTGTCAGGATTAGCCACCCATGAGCCTACAGAATCGTGCCAGCCCTCGTTATACTTATACCAGCCTGCATCCATCCAGAAACAATCAATTTTTCCGTACGTTTCCTCTCCGAAGCCGTCTGCACCGGCATAAAGCTCTGCCGCAGTCTGAGTGTGCATAGGTCCCGAAAACTCAAGCATAGTCAATGTATCAGGAATATTTTCGGGATAAACACAGTTGCTAACCCAGCTTCTGAAAGTGTTGAAGCCCTTGAGCGGATTTGAGCCGCTGTAAAAGCTGAGCGAAACCAAAGGTGACCTCACCTCTTCATTCGCCAAAAGATATGCTTTGAATTTTTCCTGTTTAGCCTTTACTGATACTTCTCCTATACCCTGACTTATATCAGCCTGCCACAAGCCCGTCCAGCCGACAGCAAATACGACACCGCCATCTTCACCGCTGATGTTGAAATAAGGTAAATATTCATCGGTAGATCTGCCGTCATAGCTTGTAAACTTACTCGGAAAAGCAGTAAGCTTTTTCTGCATCAATGCAAAATCAAAAGGCTCATCACAACTGCCCTTTGAATAATAAAGCTGTGCATTTTCAGCTTTCACGCTTGTATTAACGGCATAGAAATCGCTGATAACAGGTGAATTTTCATCACCCGTATTTTTTATACGAACAGTCCATTCACAAGTTGCGTTTTCCTCGTAAATTGTTGCTTCAACAGTCGCCGTAATTGCACTTGACTTGTGGGCAAGCGTTATGTAAGTTGTTTTGCCGCCCTTATAAACAGCACCTGTTTCGCTTTCGGCACCGACCGATATATCCCAATCCTCAATATTTTTACCCAATGATTTTCCGCCAATTTTAAAGTCATAGGGCAAAATTTCAACATTACCCTGCATACGGATATTTTCATCAAACCAGCTTCTGCAAAGACGGATTTCATCCTCGCTGATTCTGTTTTCATCGGCACTAATACTCTCGAAAGTGATATCGCTGTTATATTTGTTCTCCGGCAGCCTTTCGATCTGCACGAAAAGGTCACTGAAAAATGAAGAAACAAGCATAAAAAACGCCATCAGAAACTTAAACATAACAATCTCCTTATGCTGTTATCACATATCTTTTGCGATGATATCCTCATAGGTTTCGCGTCTTACGACTACTCTTGACTGACCGCCGCTTACCATAACAACGGGAGGCTTCGGAATTCTGTTGTAGTTGGATGACATTGAATAGTTATAGGCACCTGTTGAAAGCACAGCCATAATATCGCCGGGCTCAACCTGCTGAACAAGTGCATCCTCCTGAATAAGGTCGCCGCTTTCACAGCAACGGCCTGCAAGAGTTATCTTGAAATCCTTGGGCTTATCCGCCTTATTTGCACAGACAAGCTCGTAGGTTGACTGATAAAGTATATATCTCGGGTTGTCGCCCATACCGCCGTCGATTGAAACGTAAGTTCTTATATCGGGAATAGTCTTGACCGCACCGACGGTATAGAGGGTAATGCCTGCACTGCCTGCAACGGAACGGCCCGGCTCGATAACAATAAACGGCTGCTTTACTTTCCTTTTGACGCACTCATTTTTGAGCACACCTGCAACCTTTGCCATATACTCGCTGTATGCAAGCGGATTATCGTCGCTTGAATACTTGATACCGAAGCCGCCGCCGAGGTCAAGCTCTTCAACCTCAACACCTGTTTCAGCCTTGATATCAGCCATAAAGCCGATCATAACCTCTGCCGCACGTTCAAAAGGCTCAACATCAAAAATCTGTGAGCCGATATGGCAGTGAACACCCTTGAACTCGATATTTTCAGCATCAATCGCAGCCTTTACACCGTCCATAGCCTCGCCTGTTTCAAGGGCGAAACCGAACTTGCTGTCAATCTGACCTGTCATAATAAACGAATGAGTATGAGCATCGATACCGGGCTTGATTCGAAGCAGAACACCTACAGTCTTGCCCTGCTTTACAGCAGATTTGCTGAGGTTTTCAAGCTCGTAGATATTGTCTACAACTACCCTGCCGACACCTGCTTTCACAGCCTCATCAAGCTCTGCAAGTGTCTTGTTGTTGCCGTGGAAATAAATCTTCTCTGCAGGAAAACCGACGCTCAGTGCAGTATAAAGCTCACCGCCCGAAACAACGTCGAGACCCATTTTTTCTTCGTTGACAATCTTACACATTGCTTTGCAGTTGAATGCCTTTGAAGCATAGATAGCAAGACCGTTGCCGTCATAATTATCCTCGATGGATTTTACGTAAGCACGGCAGTTAGCCCTTATCTGATCTTCATCTACAACATAGCACGGTGTGCCGTACTTTGCTGCAAGCTCAACGGTATCAAGACCGCCGATTGTAAGGTTACCTTTTTCATTTACCGATAAACAATCTGAAACAAACATTTTATTTTCACCCTGACCTTAACAAACTTTCTCAATCTCTGCCTTGACAGCATCAATACCGTCACCCTTGACAGATGAGCAAGGAATTTTTACTATATCGGAATACTCCGCAAGCTCGGTTTCAAGTGCCTCAAGTCTTGCGTTAAATTCAGTTTTATTGAGCTTATCACACTTGGTAAGTGCAATAATAAACGGATAGCCCATTTCACGCAGGAAAGAGAGCATAGTCATATCGTCTGCCGTAGGCTTATGACGCATATCAATAAGCTGTACAACAAGGCGGATATCACGCTCTGTTTTGAAATAGCCCTCCATAAGCTCTGCCCAGCGGCGTTTTTCACCAGGTGCAGCCTTTGCATATCCATAGCCAGGAAGATCTACAAACCTTACATCACCTACAGAGTAGAAGTTTACGGTAATAGTTTTACCGGGCACCGAGCTTACACGTGCAAGTGATTTGCGGTTGAATATTTTATTGAGAATTGACGATTTGCCGACGTTTGAACGACCGGCAAAAGCAATCTCCGCTTTGGTTGATTTCGGAAGCTGTCTGAGAGTGCCGAATGCAGCCTCAAACTGAACACTGTTATAATTCATTTCTTCACCCCGTCACTGTGCATAATCGTGCACGGATACACCTTTTTCTTCGATAGGTGCTTTGACTTTTTTTCGTTTGTCTTCACCGCCGCCCGGCATTCTGACAAGTGCAGTTTCAAGCACCTTCATAACGTCGCTGACGGAAACAAACTCAACGTTTTCTTTAACTATTGTTTCAACCTCATCAAGGTCGGAAATATTACGCTGAGGTATGATAATCTGCTTTACACCTGCAAGGTAAGCCGCCATAGACTTCTCTTTGAGTCCGCCGATAGGAAGTACTCTGCCCCTGAGAGTAACTTCACCCGTCATTGCAACACTTGCCTTAACGGCAATACCGGTAAGTGCGGAAACAAGGGCTGTAGTTATAGTGATACCTGCAGAAGGTCCGTCCTTGGGTACAGCACCCTCCGGAAAATGCAGGTGAATATCCTTATTTTTGTAGAAATCGGGGTCAATTCCGAGCTGTGCGGCACGGCTGCGTATAAAGCTGACTGCAGCGTGTGCAGACTCCTTCATAACATCTCCGAGTGAACCTGTAAGCTCAAGCTTACCTGTACCGTCAAGCACTGCAGCTTCAACGTCGAGCATCTCGCCGCCGACAGCAGTCCAAGCAAGACCTCTTGCGACACCGACCTCGTCCTTCACAAACTTATCTTCACGGCGGTATTTGCGTGTGCCGAGCACTGTTTCAAGGTCAGCAGGCTTTACGCTGAAGCACTTTGCACCGTCGGCAACGGCAACTGCACCCTTACGGCATACAGAAGCCAGCTCTCTTTCAAGCTTACGCACGCCTGCTTCACGTGTATATCCGTCAATAATTTCACGCAGAGCCGCATCGCTTACACGCAGTGTGCGTCCGTTGAGGCCGTGACGCTTTGCCTGCTTTGGAAGCAGGTGCTTCTTTGCGATATTGAATTTTTCCTGAGCAGTATAACTGCCGAGCTCAATTATTTCCATTCTGTCCTTGAGAGGTCCCGGAATTGCATCGCGGTCGTTTGCCGTTGTAATAAACAGCACCTTACTCAGGTCAAACGGAAGCTCAATATAATGGTCGCGGAAAGTGTCATTCTGCTCACCGTCGAGCACTTCAAGCAGAGCAGACGACGGGTCACCCTTATAGTCTGCACCGAGCTTGTCTATTTCATCAAGCAGGATAAGCGGATTACAGCTGCCTGCGTGAGTAATTGCATTGATAATTCTGCCGGGCATTGCACCGATATAGGTCTTTCTGTGACCTCTGATTTCGGCTTCATCTCTTACACCGCCGAGTGAAACACGGGCATATTTTCTGCCCATAGCCTGAGCAACAGAGCGTGCGATAGAAGTTTTACCTACACCGGGAGGACCGACAAGGCAGATAATCTGACCCTTGATATCGGGTGAAAGCTTACGCACGGCAAGCATTTCTATCATTCTCTGCTTGACCTTTTCGAGGCCGTAGTGGTCATCATCAAGCACTTTTCTCGCCTTCTGCAGGTCAAACGAATCCTCGGTATAAACACCCCAAGGGAGTGCGATGCAGGTTTCGAGATAAGTGCGGATAACCATAGCCTCGGGGGAGGATTTGTTGGTTTTATCAAGCCTTGAGCACTCCTGCAGAAGCTTTTTGCGTACGTCATTGCTTACGTCAAGTGCCTCAATCTGCTCACGGAAAATCGCAGCTTCATCAGCCTCTTCACCGTCAAGCTCGACAGATATTGCTCTCATCTGCTCACGCAGATAGTACTCACGCTGATTCTGGTCAATCTGCTCCTGAACCTTATCCTGAATATCCTCTTCAATCTTGAGAATCTGAGCTTCACTACGGAGAATCGCACAAAGCTTTTCCATACGGCGTAAAGGATTCAGCTCGCAAAGAACAATCTGCTTTTTAGCAGCATCAATAGCCGTGTTGCTTGCAATAAAGTCCGCAAGCACACCGGGATCCTCCTGTGAAAGCACATCAAGAATAAAATCGGTAGGCATATTCGGCACAAAAAGCGAATACTCCTGAAAATCATCCTTACATACACGGACAAGTGCCTGAGCATAGTCCTTGTCTTCGGATTTGATACGGGTTGTTGTACGCTGCTGAACAAGCGCTACGAGGTGAGGTGCAGTACGCTGAAACTCAACAACACTGCCTCGGCTGATACCTTCAACGGCAACACGAAGATTCTCATTGTTGGGAGAACTGAGAATCTGTTGAACATCACAGATAACGCCCATCGGATAAAACTCATCGGGGCTTGTCGGCTGCTCTGTGCGAAGGTCACGCTGCATTACGAGAAAAACCTCGCGGTTACCTGCCATAGCTGCCTTAAGTGCAGATATAGACTGCTTGCGGCTGACCTCAAAATGAAGCTGCATATCAGGGAACACAGCCATGCCACGGATGGCGACTGTGGGTATTGAACGTAAAATTACATCTCTTGCCATTTCTTCTTTGTTTCCTTTCGTTTCATACGGTATAATACGCGTATGTAAACTTCTATCTATATAGGTGGATATTTTAACACAAAGACTTTTTTAAGTCAACTACAATATATGGATAACGAAAAAACGAAGCACAATATCTACGTAAAGTGTATATACTTTACGCTTTTACAAAAAATCCAAAAAATATCAAAACTTTGAAAAAACCTAAATAAATGGCTATATGTAGCGGTTTTGACAATTATTATCAATTACACATTTTTTGATTTTAAGGTATTTGTAAAGTTCAGTATCTTTACGGTTTGATTTTTCAAAACAAAATCCGCTCTGTCTGCACAGAGCGGAAAAAGCATCATATTTTCTTAAGTCTTTCGTATTCTTCGTCGGTTATTTCAATAATTCCACCGTGTTTGAAGCCGTAAGGAAAGCTGAAAGCATCATCCGAACGGACAAAATCGTTAGCACCCGGCTCTGATGCAATAAACGGCACGTAACCCATTTTTGACTTTTCACAACCGAAGAAATCGATCATCAGGCACCATCTGCCGTCGGGAAGTGTGAGCGTTGTAGGCGCTTCATAAGCACCGGGAGCCTCGAGCGTAGACATCAGCTTTTCAAAGCTTTCGTCGTGTTCAAACGGCCCGTAAAGATTATCGGAAACCGAATGCATATTCATCGGCGGTCTGTCGGAATTTTTATAGAAGAGATGATATTTACCGCCTGCTTTTACAATATGAGAGTCAAGAATCTCGTTATCCTTTGTAAAATACAGCTTCGGCTCTGAAAATGTCTCAAAATCTTTGGTTGTACAGCAGTAAATCGACATATGCGTAAAATTGTCTTGTGCTACCGTTGAGCCCCAATGAATAAGGTACTCTTCATTTTCCTCATCAAAGAAAATTTCGGGTGCCCACAGACAGCCGAAATCGTCTCTGCCGAAGTATATCAGCTTCTGCTCGGAGAAATTGACGAGGTCATCCGTACGCCACATTGAAAGGCACTTGCTACCCGTGCTGTTTACCTTTTTCCAGTCGACCCAATAGTTTTCGTCCATTATGTTTGCAATACAAAGGTCGGTTGTAAGAATTACAAACCCGCCTGTATGCAGTCTTATTATCTCAATATCACGGCAGCCGCAAGTGCCCATAGTGCTTGTGAGAATAGGCTCACCGCCGTTTACCTTTTCCCAAGTAAAGCCGTCTTTACTGACGGAAAAATAGACCTGTTCACCGTCAGGTGTAATTTTTTCTTTGAAATGGGTAAACAGATAAGGCATAAAACCGCCCCTTTCCGCAAATATATTACAATTTTAGCAAATGAAAAAAAGAAATGCAAGATGCAGTCGTCTATTGACTTGCAATTAATATAATATTATACTTGAATGTAATGAACAAATTCACTTATAAGGACTGATTAAAATGTTTGATTACCCCGAATTTGACAGCAACGGCATTCTCACACTCTGTGAGATGGGCGGTAAAAACGCTGAAATGCTCATGACAATAAAAGTAAAAAAATTCAAAGAAAACGAAACAATCGAAGTATTTGACGAAATTTGCGAAACGGCATTTTTAATTCAGAGAGGCAACGCAGAAATATCGTGGAACGGCAAGACTGAAAAAATGGTACGCCGTGATCCGTTTGAAAAGAAGCCTTACTGCCTGCACGTACCGAGAAAGACAAAGGTAAGCATTACAGCAGTTGAAGGCACTGAAATACTTATTCAGCAGACTGACAACGAGCGTGATTTTGAGCCCGTTTTCTATACACCCGATATGTGCCTTTACCAGGAATTCGGTAAGGGTCAGTGGGGCGGCACAGGCCACAGAATCTGCTCTACTCTTTTCGATTATGACAATGCACCGTACTCAAATATGGTGCTCGGTGAAGTCTTCAATCAGCCCGGCAAATGGTCGAGTTATCCCCCGCATCATCACCCGCAGCCCGAGGTTTATTACTATCAGTTTGACAAGCCGCAGGGCTTCGGTGCCTGCTTTATAGGCGATAACGTATTCAAGAGCACTCACGGCTCAGCTTCATTTATCACTGACGGTAACGACCATCAGCAGGTAGTAGCCCCCGGCTATGAGATGTGCTACGTATGGATGATACGTCACCTTGAAAATGACCCGTGGTACAAAACAACACGCTTCTATGCACCCGAGCATGAGTGGCTGACCAAGGAGAACTGAAAATGAAAAACAAAGATATCCATATCCGTGATCCGTTTATACTCGTTCACAACGATAAATATTATATGTACGGAACAAGAGGTGCGAATTTCGGTCAGTGCGTAGGCGGTGTTGACGTATATATCGGCACCGATCTTGAAAACTGGTCTGACCCGATAGCTGTTTTCGACAGCGAAAAATACAGCCTCAACAAGCAGGCAAACTGGGCACCCGAGGTTCATAGATTTGAAGACAAATTCTATATGCTCGCAACCTTTATGAAGCCCGACGGACTTCGCGGCACATATATTCTTATAAGTGACAGTCCGGAAGGTGAGTTTGTGCCGCTCACAGGTAAGGCAATCACACCGGAAGGCTGGGAATGTCTTGACGGCACGCTTTATATTGAGGACGGTACACCCTACTGCGTATTCTGTCACGAGCACACACAGATTCTTGACGGCACAATAAACTATATGCAGCTTTCCCAAGACCTGAAAGAAGCTGTCAGCGAGCCTGTTGAAATTTTCAAGGCAAGCTCATTCTGCGGCAAAACCGAGGATGAAGACGACCACTACATAACCGACGGCCCGTTTATGTACAGAAAAGCTGACGGCAAGCTTCTTATGATATGGTCAACCTTTGTCAACGGCTATGCACAGTGCGTAGCGGCATCGGACAACGGAAAAATTGACGGCAAATGGTCACACCTACCCACTATTTTCGATAAAGACGGCGGGCACGGTATGATATTCACAAGCCTTGAAGGAAAGCTTATGCTGTCACTTCACAGACCTAACGGACAGCCGAACGAAAGGCCTGAATTCTTTGAGATAAAAGAAACAGAAAATTCCCTTGAACTGATATAAAAGCTGAGCAATCTGATTTACAACAGATTGCTCAGCTCACTAATATAACTTAGGTGCTGATTTTAAAATGAAGAGTTTTACTATAAAGCAGAACGATGCCGCACAAAGGCTTGACAAATTTATAACAAAGGCTGTACCCTTACTGCCCAAAGCTCTGATGTACAAATACATACGCACAAAGCGAATAAAAGTTAACGGCAAACGTGCCGAAATTTCAACAAAACTGCAGATAGGCGACCTTGTTGAAATGTATATCAACGATGAGTTTTTTGAGCCAAAGCCCGATAATTACGATTTCCTGCGTGCATCAAAAAATCTCGATATAATCTATGAAGACGAAAATATAATTCTGCTCGACAAAAAGGTAGGCTTACTCAGCCACCCGGATGAGGGTGAATACGTAGACACGCTTATCACACGTGTTGAAAGATATCTGTACGAAAAAGGTGAGTACGACCCTAAGGGTGAAAATTCATTTGCACCCGCACTTGCAAACCGTATTGACCGCAACACAGGCGGCATTGTAATTGCGGCAAAAAATGCTGAGTCACTGCGTATTCTCAACCAAAAAATAAAAGACCGTGAGCTCAGCAAAATCTACCTCTGTCTGGCTCACGGCAGATTTGATAAAAAAGAAGCCACACTCACCGCATATCTGAAAAAAGACGAAAAGAAAAACAAGGTTCAGGTTTACAACAGTCCGAAGCCCGATGCCAAAGAAATACGCACAAGGTACAAAGTACTTGACGAAAAAGATGGGCTCAGCCTTGTAAGAGTTGAACTTCTTACAGGCAGAACCCATCAGATAAGAGCACACCTTGCACACATCGGTCACCCTCTGCTCGGCGACGGAAAATACGGCACTAACGCACTTAACAAAGAAAAAGGCGGATACAAAAAGCAGTGCCTTTATTCATACCGTCTGCAGTTTACTTTTACTACCGATGCAGGTATTCTAAACTACCTGAACGGCAGAGCTTTTGAAGCTGAAAACGTATGGTTTGAGCGTGCTTTCTATGAAGGCTCACTCTGATACCATAGTGTTAAACTCCTCTTCGTTTATTACGGTAACACCGAGGTCGTTTGCTTTTTTGAGCTTACTGCCTGCATCTTCACCCGCAAGCACAAAGTCGGTCTTTTTAGAAACCGAAGAAGAAACCTTGCCGCCGAATTTTTCTATAATTTCTGCGGCTTCATTTCGCGTATAGGTAGGCAGAGTGCCTGTAAGGACAAAGATTTTACCTGCAAATTTATCACTTTCAATTTCACGAAGTGATTTCATATTCAAACCAAGCTCGGTAAGCTTTTCGATAAGCTCTGCAGTCTGCGGCATAGCAAAATACTGTGCAACACTCTCTGCCATAATTCCGCCGAAGCCTTCTATTTTTGAAATATCCTCAACGCTCGCCTGCTGTAAAGCATCCATAGTAATGAAGTGCTCGCTCAGAAGCTTTGCGGATTTCTGACCGATATGTCTGATACCCAGACCGAAAATAAGTTTATACAAATCATTTTGCTTTGAATCGGCAACAGCCTTTATAAGGTTGTCTGCCGATTTTTTTGCAAAATGTTCAAGACCGATAATATCTTCCGCTTTGAGACGGTAAATATCCTCAACACTCGAAACAAGTCCGTTATCGACAAAAAGGTCTATATTAGCTTCACCGAGGCTTTCAATATCCATAGCGTCTCTTGAACAAAAATGAATAAGTCTGCGTTTAAGCTGTGCGGGACAGTCGGAGTTGTTGCAGCGTACAGCCGCCTCACCGTCTTCACGCATAACCTCAGCACCGCATGACGGGCACACCGACGGCAAAGTAAACGTAGGCTCACCGCAATGATTTACTACACTGAGCACTTCGGGGATAATATCGCCCGCCTTACGAACGACTATCGTATCACCTACAGCAATCTGCTTTTCGTTTATAAAATCCTGATTATGAAGCGTTGCTCGACTTACCGTTGTGCCTGCAAGCTGAATCGGGTCAAATACGGCAGTAGGTGTAAGCACACCTGTTCTGCCGACAGTTATTTCTATTTCACGCAATACTGTGCTTTTCTCCTCGGGAGGATACTTGAAAGCAACTGCCCAACGGGGGAATTTTGCCGTGCTTCCCATAGCTTCACGCTTTGAGAAATCATCAACCTTGATAACAGCACCGTCGATATCAAAAGCAAGCGTGCCACGCATTTCACCGATTCTGTCAACGTGAGCCATTACAGACTCAAAGTCGGAATGAAGCTCATAACCCGGTACTGTCTTAAAGCCGAGAGAAGCAAGATAATCGAGTGACTCCTTATGTGAGCCGAGAGTTTTGCCCTCAATACGCTGAATATTGAAAACAAACATATCAAGCCCGCGTGTTGCGGTAACCGATGAATCCTTCTGTCTGAGTGAGCCTGCGGCGGCATTACGTGGATTTTTAAAAGGCTTCTCCCCTGCCTCATCCTGCCTTAACACAAGCTCTTCAAAGCTGCTGTGAGGCATATACACCTCACCTCTTACCTCTAAAAGAGGCAGTTTTTCGTTGAGCTCAAGCGGAATTGACTTGATTGTGAGAATATTGTGCGTTACGTCTTCACCGACGTCACCGTCACCGCGGGTAGAGCCGCGTACAAGTCTGCCGTTTTCATACTCAAGCGAAACAGAAAGGCCGTCAATTTTAGGCTCAACAACATAATTCACTTCACCTGCAGCCTGCTTTACTCTTGAATCAAAGGCAGTAAGTTCATCTGCACTGAAAGCGTCAAGCAAGCTCTCCATACGCACACTGTGAACGACGGGAGCAAATTTTTCAGATGCTGTGCCGCCTACACGCTGTGTGGGTGAATCGGCAGTTATGAGCTGAGGAAACTCAGCCTCGATGCTCTTAAGCTCACGCATAAGCATATCGTATTCATAGTCCGTTATTTCGGGAGCATCCTCATCATAATAACGCTTTATATGATAGTTCAGCTGTTCTTTAAGTTCAGCCGCTCTTTTTCTCATAAGCTCAAAATCCGCCATAAAAACACCTCGTTGTGCCAGTCTAAATTATAAATTTATTTTACCAAAAACATAAATATAAATCAACAGAATAAAGCACAAAAAAATCCCGCCCTGCATGAGAGCGGGATTTGTATGTTTGGTTTTAGAATGTTACAACGTAGGATGACTTTGTACCAAGAGGAATGATAGCGCCTGCCTTGTCAAAGTTAATTGTCCACTGAACGTCGTAGTCAGCAGTCTTGACGTTACCTGTTGCAGCGTCAACTGTGATAACGATCTTACCGTAGGGGTAGTTCATGGAAGCTGTACCTGTAATGCTTGTAGCAATACCGGGGATGTTATCGTTGATAACACGGGGAGGAACAGCGTTGAGAGCCTTGGGGTTGTGACCCTGGCCGTAGTCAACTGTGCTTGACTTACCGTCAGCCTTTGTGAGGATTGTGATTGTGTAAACACCGTTAGCCTCTGTGCATGTAGCGGACTTAACGTCTGCTGCTGTAAGCTTGGAAGCCCATGTCTGATCCTCTACAGGGAAGCCGTGCTTTATGTCAGCCTTAGTTGAGAATGTAGCTGCACCCTGGCTGTTATCCTTGAGCATACCGTCGAGCCACTCGTCGCCGCCGAGCATCTTGTATACACCGTTAAGTACACTGGGAACTGTTGCGGGAGCTGCAAGGTAGTTGTTAACGTACTTCTGCTGTACGCTCTTAGCGTTTGTCTTAACCTTGTTAACAGCTGTGTTGAAGTATGCAACAACTTCTGCTGTTGTTTCGGGCTTCTTAGCTGCTGCCTCAGTTGTTGTTTCGCCTTCAGCTGCTGTTGTCTCTTCAGCATCTGCTGCCGTTGTTTCTTCAGCTGCTGTTGTCTCATCTGCTGCTGTGGTGTCACCCTCAGCTGCTGTTGTTTCGTCTGCAACTGTTGTAGCATCTACTGCTTCTGTTACTTCATCGGGAGCTGTTGTTGTTTCGGGCTCTTCCTTACCGCCGCAAGCTGCGAAGGAAAGGCAAAGAACAAGAGCCATAAGAAGAGCAAGGAGTTTTGTAGTTTTCTTCATTTGGATTCATTCCTCTCAAATTTTAAAAATTAGCTTAATTGCTTTCGTCATTATATAACAAAACACAATGATTTTATTTCTAAAAAAGAAAATTCAAATTATTTTTACAGAAAGTTCATCAGCGGCTATGCCTTTTTCTGTAATCATATCCTGCAGAATTTTTGCTGTTTTTGTCATAAACTCTGCTTTTTCATCATCATTATCTGCAACAAGTGTGTTGAACTCTTCACACAAGGACACGTAATCAAACTCAGCTCCGTCAGGCTGAATACTCATAACGTCACTGACTTCACCGTCAGTGGTAACCTTAGCCTTAAGCGGCAGAAAATCTGTTTCGCCGCAAGAAATCTCAAGAACAGAAATGCAGTTAAATTCAGCTAAGCCTTCAGCTAAACATTTTGCAGTCGCTTCCTGAGCCTTTTGTGACTTAAGCTTGAGCACAAGCGTTTCTTTGAATTTCTCTCTGCCCTCTTCGGTTGAGAGTATTTTCATAATCTTCATTTTATCCGAAAAACTGATAGACAAAATTATCGCTCCTATAACTTACTTCTGATTTTATCGAATAATATCATAAGACTGAATCTGCGTGAAGCCAAAAACCTGAGACGTATACGCGTTGCTTTACCGAACTGTGACAAATCAACACTTTTCACAGCACCACTGAACATATCCGACTCACACACTTTACGCAGATGAGAAATCTTTTCTTCAGTTGTCATACCACTGACACTTGCCTGATATGCCCAGTCAGATACACGCCTCAGATAGCCTGAATACAGTACCTTTTTATTATCGTCATTATCAAGTCCGAGTCTCTCAAGCTCAGCCCACAAAAAACTGCGAGAGATAATAAATTCATCAATCTCTTTTGCATTAAAACTGTTGGTTATGCTGCCTTCATTCGGGCGGTAATAGTAGAGCACATCAGGTACATAGCTTATCTTTGATGCTGCTTTTGCAAGCATTGTCGACAGCACCAGGTCTTCAGAGTTGCGAAGCCCTGAAAAGCTTGATATATCAACGTTTTCAAACAATTTGCGTGCATATGCTTTTACAACAAGGCTGTTCATTCCGCTCTCAGCAAGGCTTACGGAAAAGTACTCGGAATGTGTAATATCAGAACGCTCACCGCAAAAAAAGTCGTGACAGTTTTCGTCACCTTTTCTCAACCTGAAAACGAGCATATCGCAGCCGAAACGCTCAAGGTTATTTGCAACAGTTGAGAGTGCACCGTCAAGCCAGTAATCGTCACTGTCAAGGAACATTATATAGTCACCGACAGCCGCTGAAACACCGTTCATACGGGCGGTAATGTGACCGCTGTTCTGCTGATGAATAACCTTTACTCTCTCGTCACGCAAAGCAAAGCGGTCACATAAATGACCGCTTTTGTCAGTTGATCCGTCATTGACGAGAATAAGTTCGAAGTCCGTAACGCTCTGTGAAAGAACGGACTCAACACACTCGCCAAGATACTTTTCTGCATTGTATACGGGAATAACAATACTGAATCCGGGCGTAATTACCACTCCATAATCTGTTCGGGATTATCACATATATCCTGAATTTTATTGAGGAAACCGAGCAAGTCGCTGTATTCGCATGCACGGTGGTCAAACAATACTGTCATAGGAAGAATAGTACGGATTGCAATCTCTTTTTCACCCTTGTCGTTTACGATAACAGCAGGTCTGTCTGTAGCAGCATAAAGTGCAATAACAGAAACCTGAGGCGGAATGATTTCGAGAAGTGCACAGTGACCGTATCTGCCTCTGTCAACAGAACCGAGGTTACTGACAGTTATTGTACCCTGCTCAATATCTCTCTTGGTTATTCTGTCACTCTCGGGAATGCTCAGATACTCTTTCTTAGCTTTACCGCTGAGAGTTTTAACCTTGTACTTGCCTGTTTTTGCACCGATAAGACGGCAGAAAACAGTCTTGAACTTACCTTTTTTGAGTGCGTTGATAGTGTTATCCATTGACACCTCAAACATAGCCTCTGTAAGGTTTGTGTTCTTGAGTCTGCGAGAAACGTCCGCAATATATTCTGTCATTTCATCGAGAGTTTTGTTCTCGAAATTGTGGAAATTGATAGTCATCATCTCGCCGTTGGGAAGCTGCATAGGGATTGAAAAATGCACTTCATCGAAGAGCTTGAGCTGACCTCTGACAAGGTGACGGTTAAACTCAAGATGTGCATTCATTCTGGGTGACTCTTTAAGACCGAGAGCGATAGCCTTGAGCATCAGAGTGTTAAAGCTGAGCTTATTCTTAAGTTTACCTGATGCACGCAGAATATTGAACTGAGCCATAAGGTCAGTTATATCAAATTCTACAACAGGACCTGCGTGGGGAATTTCGGTCCATGACTGTGCAGTCATATTGGAAACAATTTTTCTCTGTATTCCGAAATGTTCTGTTTTTACGGGTTTCATACATTTACTCCTTATAATTTGTTTGCTTGAATAGCAGCATACATATTTAATTTATCATAACAAATGCTCTCTGTCAATTTTTATTATAAATAAAATATTATTTGATTTTACAATTTATCTATTTACTATTCGACAGAATTGGTGTATATTATTAGATTAGATAATCACGCTTTAAAGGAGGCGCTGCCGCTTATGGAGTTTTCAATAAACCCTCAGATTATGTTCGGACTTTCATTCAGTGTACCTGTTGCCGTTACGGACAAGCACCTTAAGCTTGCAGGTGCCGCTCAGATAAAAGTTCTGCTCTGGTTACTCCGCCATGCAGCAGAAAAACCGACAATGGACGAGCTCTGCAAAGCACTTAATATGAAGCGTGCCGATGCATCAGACGCTATGCAGTACTGGATTGAATGCGGAATAGTGCTTGCCGACGGAAAAGCACCCGAAGTACAGTCCGAGCCTGCATATGCCGCACCTGCAAAAAACAACTCACCCATTGAAATTCATAACGAAATAAGCTTTGTTCGTCCGACGGCAGAGCAGATACTCACACGCACAAAAGAAAGTGCCGAAATTCAGTTTATGTTCAACGAAGCACAAAAGAAGCTTGGCAGAACCATTGGTTACGACGGTCAGTCAACTCTGCTTATGATTCACGATTCTTACGGCTTGCCCGTAGAAGTGCTTCTGATGCTTATCGAATACTGTGTTTCAATCGGCAAAAACTCGATTGCATATATCTCAAAAGCGGCAAAAACCTGGAGCGAAAAAGAAATTGACTCAATCGAAAAAGCAGACGAGCAGATACAGACTCTCCGCCGTTGCGACGGCACGTGGAAAAAGCTTTGCGAGCTGACAGGTATCAGCACTCCGAGACCTACAGCATCACAGAGCAGTTACCTTTCACGCTGGACAAACGAGCTGAAATTTGATATTGATATGATTTACCTCGCATACGAGGAAATGGCAAACCATACCGACAAAATCAGCTTTCCTTATATGAATAAAGTTCTGCAGAACTGGTATGACAGTGGCATAAAAACGGCAGCCGACGTTGAAGAAGCAAAAGCACAGCGTACAGCAGAAAAGACAAAACCCGTAAAGAAACAACCAGGCAACGGCTACGAAGCCTCATACGATATAGATGAATTCAACAGACGCTCTGACACAGCACCGCTTGTGTACAAAAAGAAGAGCGACAATAACTGAGAGGTGTAAAACAGATGAGCTACAGCAAAAACATATATCTGCTTGCACAAAGCAAAATTGAAAAGCGTCACAAGGATGCTGAAGAAGCACTTGAAATAAGGCGTGCGGATGCATACATAAAAATCCCGAAGCTTATAGAGATACAGAGCCGTATAGCTATGCTCGGTGCTGAGGCTGTTTCGGCAATCTCAAAGGGTGCAGACGGTCCCGCATACATCGAAAAGCTTGCTAAAGAAAGTCTTGCCGCTCAGGCTGAGCGCAAAGAACTTCTCAAGGCTGCAGGCTTACCCGAAAATTATCTTGAGCCGCATTATTTCTGCAGTATCTGTGAAGATACAGGCGTAACAGACAGCGGAATATGCAACTGTCAGCGTGAGCTGCTTATAGAAACCGCAAAAGACACAATCGAGAAATATGCACCGCTCAGACGTTCAACATTCGAAAGCTACTCACTTAAGTATTACCCCGAAGAAACGGACGCTTCGGGTGTTTCACCGAAGAAGAGAATGGGGGAAATTGCACAGTTCTGCAAAGACTACGCTCTCGATTTCTCGCTTGAGTCACCTTCGCTGTTCATGCACGGTGCAACGGGTCTCGGCAAAACCCACCTCTCTCTTGCAATCGCAAATGAAGCCATTTCAAGAGGGTTCGGCGTAGTATACGGCAGTGCCCCAAATATGTTCAGTCAGCTTGAAAGAGAACATTTCGGCAGACAGTATAATAACGAAAGAACATACGAGCAGGAATTACTTGAAACCGACCTGCTTATAATAGACGATCTCGGTGTTGAGTTTTCAACACAGTTTACCGTAAGCTGTGTTTACAATATTATCAACTCACGTATTCTCAGCCGCAAACCCACTATAATCAGCACAAACCTCACACCGCGTGAGCTTGAGGATAAATACACTCAGCGTATCACATCACGAATTATAGGCAGTTATATTTCACTTAAGTTTATCGGTAAGGATATCAGACAGATTAAAAGTTATTGATCGGTTTCATCAGGGAGGTCTCAAAAATGAAAGCTATCAAAAAATTTCTCAACCGCCTTTTTATTGACGGACTCAGCGGAATGGCTTCGGGTCTTTTCGCAACACTTATTATCGGCACAATAATACAGCAGATAGGCACGGCAATAGGCGGTAACGTCGGCGGTATAATTTTTACACTCGGTAAAGTTGCCGCATCGCTTATGGGTGCAGGTATCGGTTGCGGAATCGCCGCAAAATTCGGTGAAAAGCCGCTTGTTACTCTCTCTGCCGCAGTTGCAGGTATGATTGGTGCATTTGCCAGTAAAATACTTGCAGGCACAGTTGTCAGCGGTGCTGTTGTTTCATATGCAGGCCCCGGTGAGCCTATGGGTGCTTTTGTTGCAGCATATGTAGGCATTGAGCTTGGCAGACTTGTCGCAGGCAAAACAAAGCTTGATATTATCCTTACACCAATCGTCACAATCGGTACGGATGCTGCCGCAGGTCTGCTTGCAGATCCGTACATTTCACATTTTATGACATGGCTAGGCAGTCTTATCAACTGGGGCACTGAACAGCAGCCTATAGTTATGGGTATTGTCGTTTCTGTACTTATGGGTATATTCCTTACTCTTCCGATAAGCTCTGCCGCAATCGGTGTTGCACTCGGTCTTAACGGTATTGCCGCAGGTGCCGCAGTCGCAGGCTGCTGTGCAAATATGGTAGGTTTTGCAGTCGCAAGCTACCGTGAAAACAAATTCGGCGGTCTTGTCGCACAGGGTATCGGCACAAGTATGCTCCAGATGCCCAACATAGTAAAAAAGCCGATAATCTGGCTCCCTGCAATTATCGCAAGTGCTGTTACAGGCCCTGTTTCCAGTGCTCTGCTCGGTATGGTCAACAATTCAACGGGTGCAGGTATGGGCACAGCAGGTCTTGTCGGTCAGATAATGGGCTACCAGTCAATGACAGCTGCAGGCGTTGAGCCTTCGGTTGCACTGATTGAAATAGCGGCAGTACACTTCATACTGCCTGCAATAATAGCTCTCGGCGTATCCGAAGCTATGAGAAAGCTGAAAATAATCAAGAGCGGAGATATGAAGCTCGAAGTATAAATATAGTAACAGAGGTAAAATAAATTGGATATCATTTCATCTATAACCACCGAATTTCATCTGCAGAGATGGCAGGTAGAAAACACGGTAAAGCTCATTGACGAAGGCAATACAATACCCTTCATAGCACGATACCGTAAAGAAGCTCACGGCACGCTCGACGATCAGGTGCTCCGTGAAATTTCCGAAAGACTCGAGTACCTTCGCAACCTTGAAAAAAGAAGAGAAGAAGTCAGAACAGCTATTGAAGGCCAGGAAAAGATGACGGACGAAATATCCGCCGCACTTGATGCCGCAGTGACTCTCGCTGAAATCGAAGATATTTACCGTCCTTTCAAGCCTAAGAGAAAAACAAGAGCAAGCGTTGCAAGAGAAAAAGGTCTTGAGCCGCTTGCACAGTATATATTCAGTCAGCCTGTTTCAGGCAAGACACCTATTGAAGCGGCGGAAGATTATATCGACGAAGAAAAGGGCGTAGCAACTGCCGAAGAAGCGCTTCAGGGCGCTATGGATATCATCGCTGAAGATATTTCAGACGATGCTAATATCCGCCGCAGAATCCGTAACCTATTTACAGTAACGGGTATTGTCACTTCAAAAGCGGCTGACCCCGACAAAGACAGCGTTTACGCACAGTATTACGACTACAGCGAGCCCGTAAACAAGATTGCAAACCACCGTATACTTGCAATCGACAGAGGTGAAAAAGAGGATTACCTCAAGGTAAGCGTAACACTTGACGTTACAAAAGCACTCGGTGTAATTGCAAGCGTAACGCTTCAGAATAACGGCTCACCCTGCACAGACACAGTCCGTGATGCAGGTGCAGACAGCTACACAAGACTCATTATGCCCTCTATTGAGCGTGAAATCCGCTCAATGCTCACAGAGCGTGCCGCAGCAGACTCAATCAAGGTTTTTGCGGCTAACCTGCGTCCCCTTCTGCTTCAGCCGCCCGTAAAGGGTAAAGTCGCCCTCGGTCTCGACCCGGGTTACAGAACAGGCTGTAAGGTTGCAGTTGTTGACGCTACGGGCAGAGTGCTCGATACGGGTGTTATATATGTAACACATTCCGAAGCACAGAAGCTCTCGGCAAAGCAGACTATCGCTTCACTTATAAAAAAGCACGGCGTTGAGATTATCGCAATCGGCAACGGCACAGCTTCAAAAGAAACAGAAATTTTCACAGCAGAGCTTCTTCGTGAAACAAAGAGCACTGCAAAATATATGATAGTAAGCGAAGCAGGCGCATCGGTTTACTCCGCATCAAAGCTCGCTGCAGAGGAATTCCCGCAGTTTGACGTTTCACTCAGAAGTGCGGTATCAATCGCAAGACGACTTCAGGACCCGCTTGCTGAGCTTGTAAAAATCGACCCGAAAGCAATCGGTATCGGTCAGTATCAGCACGATATGCCGCAGAAAGAGCTTGGCAACGCACTTGACGGTGTTGTTGAGGACTGTGTTAACAACGTCGGTGTTGACCTCAACACAGCTTCGCCCTCACTTCTCACAAGAGTTTCGGGTATCAACTCAACGGTTGCCAAAAACATCGTACTCTACCGTGAGGAAAACGGCGAATTCACAGGCAGAACTCAGCTCAAAAAAGTGCCGAAGCTCGGTGCAAAGGCATTTGAGCAGTGCGCAGGCTTCCTGCGTATTGCAGAAAGCAAGAATCCGCTTGACAACACGGGCGTACACCCCGAAAGCTACGATGCCGCAAAAGCACTCCTTGCAGAGTGCGGCTACGACCTCAAAGATGTTTCAAAAGGCAATATAGCCTCTCTCGCACAGAAGGTTGAGGAAATCGGCACAGAAAAGCTCGCAGAAAAGCTCGGTATAGGTGTACCGACGCTTAACGATATAGTCAAGGAAATGCTTCGCCCTGGTCGTGACCCGCGTGACGAATTACCGCCTCCGATGCTCCGTACAGACGTTATGGATATGAGCGACCTTGTACCCGGTATGGAGATGCAGGGCACAGTACGTAACGTTATAGATTTCGGTGCTTTTGTAGATATCGGCGTTCATCAGGATGGTCTCGTACACATATCACGCATCACAGACAGATTTATAAAGCATCCCTCCGAGGTGCTCAAAGTCGGCGATATCGTTACCGTATGGGTGCTCAGCGTCGATAAGGCGAAGGGCAGAATTTCGCTGACAATGAAGAAACCGAAGGAGGCTGAAGCAGTTGGCTGATTTCAATAAAGACCTGACCAAAGGCAGTGTTACCAAACAGCTTATAAAGTTCGCAACTCCCTTCCTCCTCTCCAACCTTTTGCAGGCACTTTACAGCGTTGCCGATATGATAATCGTCGGTAATTTCCGTGGTGAAATCGGTATTACCGGTGTTTCAATCGGCAGCCAGGTAAACATACTTGTAACCGGTGCGGCAATGGGTCTCTCCGTCGGCGGTACGGTTATGATAGCTCAGTACGGCGGACAAAAAATGTTCAAGGAACAACGCAGTACAATCGGCACAATGACTACGATTTATGTTATCCTCGGTATTGTGCTTACCGCCGCAATGCTTATTCTCTGCAATCCGTTCCTCACTCTTCTCAATACCCCTGCAAGTGCATATCAGGAAACAGCCGACTATTACAACATATGCATGGGCGGTATGATATTCATGTTCCTGTATAACGCTATAAGCGGTATACTGCGAGGTATGGGTGATTCAAAGCGTCCGCTTTATTTCGTACTTATTGCCGCTATTACAAACGTTGTGCTCGACCTCATACTCGTCGGCAAATATGATATGGGCAGTGCAGGTGCAGCATGGGCAACCATAAGCTCACAGGCTCTGAGCGTTATCATTTCTCTCGCTTACCTTGCAAAGAAAAAATTCTTTGCAGAGTACAAGTGGAGCGACCTCAAAATCAAAAAAGAGCAGCTTGTGCCTCTGTTCAAAATAGGTATCCCGTCATCTGTGCAGAGCCTTGTCGTTTCACTTTCATTCCTCACTCTTACAGCCCTCATCAACTCTCTGCCCAATGCAGAAATCGCTTCCGCCTGCCAGGGTATCGGCGGTAAGATAAACTCGTTTGCAATTCTTCCGGGTCTTGCAATCAGCAGTGCGATTTCCTCAATGGCAGGTCAGAATATAGGTGCAGGAGAATATAAGCGTGCGAAGAAAACAATGTACATCGGTATGATAATGGCATTCTCCGTATCCGTAATTGTTTTTATCATCGTAAACCTCTTCCCGCAGTTTCTCATCAGACTTTTCGGCGATAACCCCGAGGTCATCGAAACAGGCGCACGCTATCTGCAGCTGATATCATTCGACTATCTCTTTGCTTCGATAATGTTCTGCTTCAACGGCCTTGCAATCGCTTCAGGCAACACATACATTGCGCTTCTGAACGCTGTCGTCAACGGCATTTTCGTCAGAGTGCCGCTCGCCTACTTCCTTGTTAAGGTAATGAATATGGGCTTTGACGGTGTTGCTTATGCAATGGGCTTTGCCTCGGTCGGCGGCATTATAATCGGCGCAATATTCGTCGCAAGCGGCAAATGGAAGAAACGTGCCGTCGGTATAAAATAATCATTAAAAGAAAGGTGCGGTGCTCAATGAAAAGAGCGTTTGACATAATAATGTCACTCGGTGCAATAATTGTACTGTCTCCCGTATTTCTCATAACAGCACTCCTCGTACTTTTTGCTGACGGTGCACCCGTCATATATAAGCAAAAGCGTGTCGGCAAAGACGCAAAGCTGTTCACTATTTATAAGTTCCGTACAATGAAAAACGGCACAAGAGTAGCCGCTACAAACGACCTTACCGAATCGCAGGATCAGATTATTGCCTTCGGCGGTTTACTCCGCAAAACAAGCCTTGATGAGCTCCCTCAGCTGGTAAATATACTTAAGGGAGATATGAGTTTTGTCGGCCCGAGACCTCTGATTCCCGAAGAAGAAGATATTCACGCGCTCCGACTTGAGCACGGTGTATACGCTGTGCGTCCCGGTCTTACAGGTCTTGCACAGGTAAACGGCAGAGACAAGGTAAGCATTGAGGAAAAAGTAAGACTCGATTCGGAATACGTTAACAACCGTACCCTCGGACTCGATATCAGAATATTTTTAAAAACCTTTATCAACGTATTTAAAATGAGTGACGTTGTCGAAGGCGGTCACGAATAAGATATTTCATCTCAGGCTGCGGTTGCAGTCTGAGATGTTTTTTTTATTTATAAAGCTTTATTCCCATTGACTCGCAACGGATTATCATTTAAAATAATCACATACTAAACAAACGGTGATAAAACTATGAAAGCAAAATTCAACGTAGAAGGTATGATGTGTGCAGCTTGCTCTGCCGCTGTCGAGCGTGCTGTATCAAAACTTGACGGTGTAGAAAGTGCACAGGTCAATCTGCTTGCCAAGCTCCTCACTGCCGAATTTGATGAAAGCAAAACCGATATAACTTCAATTACCGAAGCTGTAAAAAAAGCAGGTTTCACTGCAGAATATATTGAAGAAAAAGCGGCAGAAAAGCCTGAAGTCAAGTCGCGGAACCCCAAAACAAAAACTGAAGCAACCGAAAAATTCACTCCCGTAAAAACAAGGCTTGCCGTCTCCGTACCGTTCCTTATAATACTGATGTATATCACAATGGGACATATGGTCGGTCTGCCTTTACCTAATTTTCTGCATGGTACAGAAAACGCTGTTTCGTATGCGTTTTTACAGTTTCTGCTGACACTGCCGATTATCTATGTAAACCGTAAATTTTTCTTCGGTGGTATTTCGGCAATAAAGCGCAAAGCACCTAATATGGATACTCTCGTCGCTGTAGGCTCGGGTGCCGCACTTATTTACGGCGTAATATCAATATTTATGATTGGCTATGGTCTTGGTAACAACCGAATTGATATCGCAGAAAAATATGTTTCAAATCTGTATTTTGAGTCTGCCGCAACAATTCTGACACTTGTAACCGTAGGCAAATTTCTTGAAGAACGCTCTAAAAGCAAAACAAACCGAGCAGTAGAAAAGCTGATTGACCTCTCACCTAAAACCGCAAACGTACTGCGAAACGGAAAAGAAATAACGGTAAACACTGACGAAATAATTGTTGGCGATATACTGATAATCAGACCGGGTGAAAAAATACCCGTTGACGGAGTTGTAACCGAAGGCGGTTCAGACGTTGACCAATCTGCCCTCACGGGTGAAAGTATGCCCGTTGCAAAATCTGCAGGTGATACGGTTATGTCCGCAAGCGTAAACCTTGAAGGTGCTTTCTATATGAAAGCAACTAAAGTAGGTAACAACACAACGCTTGCACAGATTATAGAGCTTGTAGAAAACGCAGGTGCAAGCAAAGCACCCGCCGCAAGACTTGCCGACAAAATTGCAGGTGTTTTTGTACCTGTTGTAATGTGCATATCAGTATTAACTTTTATCGGTTGGCTGATTGCGGGGCAAAGCCTTGAGTTTTCGCTTTCCTGTGCGATATGTGTGCTTGTAATTTCCTGTCCTTGTGCTCTCGGTCTTGCAACACCGGTAGCAATAACAGTATCAGCAGGCAAATGTGCCTCTCAGGGAATTCTTGTAAAATCTGCCGCCGCACTTGAAACACTCGGCAAAGCAAACACGTTTGTACTCGACAAAACAGGTACGGTAACAACAGGTAAACCTGCAGTAACAGATATAATCACTTATTCGGTTGATAAAGACGAGCTTTCAATGCTTGCCGCATCGCTTGAAAGTGCAAGTGAACACCCCATTGCAAAAGCAATATGCGAAAATTACAAAGGCAGTACTGTAAAGGCAACTAACTTCACATACACTTCAGGAATGGGTGTAAGTGCAGACATAAACGGCAAAAGAATAACAGGCGGCAATTCCGCAATGATGAAGGTAAACCGCGTTGATATTTCGCCTGCACTTGACGATGCAGAAAAGCTTGCAAAGCAAGGCAAGACTCCCGTTTTCTTTGCCTGTGACTATGAGCTTTGCGGAATAATTGCAGTAGCTGACGAAATCAAACCTACAAGCATTCAGGCAATAAAAGCCCTTAAATCAAAAGGTGCAGAGGTAGTATTGCTTACTGGTGACAACAAAAATACGGCAGTGGCAATCGGCAGAGAAGCAGGCGTCAGCAAAACAGTATCAGACGTTATGCCTGCTGAAAAAGCAGAATTTGTAAAACAGTTGCAGGAGCAGGGCAAAACGGTCGTAATGGTCGGCGACGGAATAAACGATTCACCTGCCCTTACGCAAGCCAATGTAGGTATCGCAATAGGCAACGGCACAGATATAGCTATAGAGTCTGCAGATATTGTTCTTATGAAAAATGATCTTAACGACGTTGTAAAGGCAACTACCTTTTCACGTAAAACGCTGAAAAATATCCGTCAGAATCTTTTCTGGGCATTTTTTTACAATATAATAGGCATCCCGATTGCGGCAGGTGTACTTTTCCCATTCTTCGGTATTACTCTTTCACCTATGATAGGTGCCGCCGCTATGAGTCTGAGCTCTGTTTTTGTGGTAACAAATGCATTAAGACTGTACAGAATGAAAGACCGATAAACCAATTCACACTGCAGAATTCGCATTCTCTGCAGTGTGTTATTTTTTGTAAATAATACTTGTTAATTCAGATTTGTTTTGATATAATATATCTAACTATAATAAAATGGGTATATAGGAGGTGTTTTATGACAACCGAAAATATAATGCTGACTCTGCTTTTAATAACAGTTACCCTGCTGGCAATAGCTGTTGCGGCGATTTTTATATTGATAAAGAAAAGCAACACCAATCAGCATAACGATGACAGTGAAAAGCTTCAGCGTATGCTTGCCGATGAGTTTGAGCGAAACAGAAGAGAAATGTCGCTCGGCCAGAACGATATGCGCACACAAACCGCACAAAGTATAGGCGAAATGGCAAAAAAGCTTGATGAAATGACAAAATCAAACTTTGAAAGCCAACAGCGTATGACACAAACACTCAGCGAATCGCTCGGTACAATACGAAACAACAATGCTGAGCAGAACGAAAGGCTCGCACGAAACGTATCCGAAGCCATAGGCAGAATGCAGGAGAGCAATGAAAAGAAGCTCGACCAGATGCGTGAAACCGTTGACGAAAAGCTCAACGCTACACTAAACGAAAGACTCACAAGCTCATTCCGCACGGTCTCCGATCAGCTTGAAAACGTAAACAAGTCACTCGGCGAAATGAAAGAGCTTTCAACAGGCGTTACAGCCAACGTATCGTCTCTCAACAAGGTTCTTACCAACGTTAAGGCACGCGGAACGTGGGCGGAGGTTTATCTTGAAAACATTCTCGATCAGACAATCCCCGGAATGTACGTCAAAAACTACGCTCCTATAGAAGGCAGTCAGGCAAAGGTTGAGTTTGCCGTCAAAATCCCCTCGGGTGACGGCAGCGGCAACGTTACATATCTGCCGATTGACTCAAAGTTCCCGATGGAGGACTACGTAAGACTCTGCACCGCAGCAGAAAACGCTGACCCTGTTGCACTTGCGGCAGCAAGGAAAGCACTTGAAGCACGAGTCAAGGATGAAGCAAAGCTCATCACCAAATACATCGTTGTACCTCAGACAACACCTTACGCAATAATGTACCTCGCTACCGAAGGTCTGTATGCAGAGATTGCCGCATCACCCGACGGTCTGCCCGAGAAACTCAGAAGCGAGTACAACATAATGATTGCAGGCCCTACCACTATAACTGCCCTGCTCTCTTCGCTGTCAATGGGCTTCAAAGCCGTAGCGATAAACGAAAAAGCTAACGAAGTCCGTCAGATGCTGGCAGTTGCCAAAACGCAGTATGACAAATTCGGTGACCTGCTTGAAAAAGCAAGACGCCGCATAGACGATGCGGGTAAAGCACTCAGCGAAGCACAGAACCGCAACCGAATCATTCAGAAGAAACTCAAAGGTGTCGAAGCTATCGACTCAGCCGAAGATGCCGCTATATTAGAAGAAAAATTTTTTGAAGGGGAATAAATCATGGCAAAATACGAAGAAATTCTCAATCAGCTTACACTTGAAGAAAAAGCAGCACTTTGCGACGGTGCCGATTTCTGGCATCTGAAGGGACTTGAAAGATTCAACATTCCCTCAGTAATGGTCTGCGACGGCCCTCACGGTCTGCGTAAAAAGGACTACAGCAAAACCGGTGACAGCCTGAGCAACAGTGTACCCGCAATCAGCTACCCGACTGCAGCTACAACCGCTTCCTCCTGGGACCCCGAGCTGCTCTACGAAATGGGTGTCGCACTCGGTAAGAAGTGCCTTAAGGAAGAAGTCGGCGTACTTCTCGGCCCCGGCATCAATATGAAGCGTTCTCCCCTTTGCGGCAGAAACTTCGAATATTTCGCAGAAGATCCGATTCTTGCAGGTGAGCTTGCAGCAGGCTTTATCAACGGTGTTCAGTCAATGGGTGTCGGCACATCGCTCAAGCATTTCTGTGCAAACAGCCAGGAAACCCGCAGAATGACATGCGACAGCGTTGTTGACGAAAGAGCTCTTCGCGAAATTTACCTCACAGCTTTCGAAATAGCAGTCAAAAAGGCACAGCCCTGGACTGTTATGAACTCATACAACAAAATCAACGGCTTCCACGGCTCTGAAAACAAACACACTCAGCTCGATATTCTCCGTAAAGAATGGGGCTTTGACGGTGTAGTTGTCAGTGACTGGGGTGCAGTAAACAACAGAGTTCTCGGTCTCAAGAACGGCAACGACCTTGAAATGCCCTCATCCGCAGGTGCAGGTGCTAAAAAGATTGTTGACGCTGTAAAGAGCGGCGAGCTCAGTGAAGAAGTAGTCAACGAAAGAGCAGGCAACGTGCTCAAGCTCATCCTCAAGGCTGTAGACGGTGCAAAGAAAGATTATCCCTACAACGACTTTGACGACCAGGATTTTGCAAGAAAAGTTGCTGCAAATTCAATGGTACTTCTCAAGAACAACGGCATTCTTCCTCTCAAGAAAGATAAGAAGATTGCAGTTATCGGTGAGCTTGCAAGAACTCCCAGATATCAGGGTGCAGGCAGTTCACACATCAACCCCACAAAGCTTGATAATGCTCTTGAAGAGCTTAAGAATATCGGCTATGACGTTGAGTTTGCACAGGGCTATGAACTCAAGCAGAAGAAAGCAAAAAACAATGCTGCTCTTGCCAAGCAGGCTGCTGAGCTTGCTGCAAAATGTGAAACAGTTGTTCTCTTCATCGGTCTTACAGACGAATACGAGGCAGAGGGCTTTGACAGAAGCCATATGAATCTTCCTGAGGCTCACGACAAGCTTGTTGAAGAAATCACAAAGGTAAACAAGAACGTTATCATCGTACTCGCAGGCGGTTCACCTGTTGAGATGCCCTGGAATGACTCTGTTGCAGCAGTACTCAACTCATACCTCGGCGGTCAGGCAGGTGCAGGCGCAGTTGCCGATATCATCAGCGGTAAGGTCAACCCCAGCGGTAAGCTTCCCGAAACATATCCTGTTGCATATACAGATACACCTGCATTCAAGAATTTCCCCGGTAACCCCGCAAGCGTTGAGTACCGTGAGAGCATTTATATCGGCTACAGATACTATGAGAAAGCCAATAAGGCGGTACGCTATCCCTTCGGTTTCGGTCTTTCTTACACAACATTTGAGTATTCAGACCTCAAGCTCGACAAAAACTCAATGAACGAAGATGAAATCGTAAAGGTCACATTCAACGTCAAGAACACCGGTGACGTTGCAGGTTACGAAATTGCACAGCTTTACGTTGCAGATAAGGAAAGCACTATCTACCGTCCCGTCAAGGAGCTCAAGGGCTTCAAAAAGATATGGCTTGAACCCAGCGAGAGCAAGGAAGTAGAAATCACACTTTGCAAGCGTGCATTCGCTTTCTATAACGTAAACATCAACGACTGGTGCGTTGAAACAGGTGAATTTGATATCCTTGTCGGTGCTTCAAGTGCAGATATCAGACTTACAGCAGCTGTTACGGTAAACGGCACAACAGAGAACATCCCCGACTATTCAAAGACGGCTCCCCTTTACTACACAGGTAACGTACAGGAAGTTCCCGAGGAGCAGTTTGTTGCAGTGCTCGGCAGAGAGCTTCCGCCCACAAATTATGATGCAAACAGAAAGCTCGGCATTCAGGATACATTTGAGAGCTGTGCACATACAAAGAACGGCAAGCGTTTCTATAAGCTTCTCACCACTCTCATTCCTGCAGGCTTTGCACAGGCTATCGCAATGCAGACACCGTTCCGTGATTTCATCAGTATGAGCGGCGGCGTATTCAGCGAGCAGATGGCTGACGGTCTTGTTAAATGGCTCAGCGGCGAGAAAGGCGGCATCCGTCTTATTATCAAGGATATCCCCAGAGCAATCAAGGGTATAGGTCCGCTTCTCAAGCAAATCTAAGCCTTTAAGCAAAATAACCCAAAATTTGCCGTAATTACCATAAATGTTTGGCGTATTTTAGATTGCAGTTTCGGCAAAAATAATATATATTTATAAATGGAATTTTTAATTCAAGCGTAATACTGAAAGGAGTCAACAACCATGGCAAATCTCACAACAAATAAAAGCGTTCTCTCCTGGATTGAGGAAAAGGTCGAGCTTGTAAAGCCCGACAATATCGTCTGGATTGACGGTTCTCAGGAGCAGATAGATGCACTCAGAGCAGAAGCTTGCTCCACAGGCGAAATGATCAAGCTCAACCAGGATCTTCTTCCTGATTGCTACCTTCACAGAACAGCTGTCAACGACGTTGCTCGTGTTGAAGGCAGAACATTCATCTGTGCTCCCACAAAGGAGCTTGCAGGTCCCACAAACAACTGGATGGATCCCGCTGAAGCATACGAGATGCTCTACAGCATTGCTAAGGATTCATACAAAGGCAGAACAATGTACGTTATCCCCTACTCAATGGGCCCTGTAGGCAGCCGTTTCTCCAAGATCGGTATCGAGCTTACAGACTCTATCTATGTTGTTCTCAACATGGTTATTATGACAAGAGTAGGAACAAAGGTTCTCGAGGCTCTCGGCGACAGCAACGACTGGGTTCGCGGTCTCCACTGTAAGTGCGAAATCGACGAAGAGAAGAGATACATCTGCCAGTTCCCGCAGGACAACACAATCATCTCCGTTAACTCAGGTTACGGCGGTAACGTTCTCCTCGGCAAGAAGTGCTTCGCACTCCGTATTGCTTCCTACCAGGGCTGGAAGGAAGGCTGGCAGGCTGAGCACATGCTCATCCTCGGTGTTGAGAAGCCCGACGGCGAAGTTAAATATATCTGTGCTGCATTCCCCTCAGCTTGCGGCAAGACAAACCTTGCTATGCTCATTCCCCCCAAGGCTTACCTTGAGAAGGGCTACAAGGTATGGTGCGTAGGTGACGATATCTCCTGGATCCGCAAGGGTGAGGATGGCAGACTCTATGCTATCAACCCCGAAAACGGCTTCTTCGGCGTTGCTCCCGGCACAAACAACAAGTCCAACCCCAACGCTCTTGCAGCTACAATGAAGGGCACAATCTTCACCAACGTTGCTCACAATCTCGACAACAACACAGTTTGGTGGGAAGGCCTTGACAAGAATCCTCCCTCAAACGCTATGGAGTGGAAGGGCAACCCCTGGAACGGTCAGGAAAGCGAAGAGAAGGGTGCACATCCCAACAGCCGTTTCACAGCTCCCGCTGTAAACTGCCCCTGCATCAGCTCCGAGTTTGAAAATCCCGCAGGTGTACCGATCTCCGCTATCGTATTCGGCGGCAGACGTGCAAAGCTTGCTCCCCTCGTATATCAGTCACGTGACTGGAACCACGGTGTATTCGTAGGCTCAATCATGGCTTCCGAAACAACAGCTGCTGCTTCAGGTGCAGTAGGTGTTGTTCGCCGTGACCCCATGGCAATGCTTCCCTTCTGTGGCTATGATATGGCTGACTACTGGCAGCACTGGATTGACATCGGTGAAACTCTTGATGCTGACAAGGCTCCCAAGATCTTCAATGTTAACTGGTTCCGTAAGGACGATGAAGGCAACTTCATGTGGCCCGGTTTCGGTGACAACCTTCGTGTTCTTGAGTGGATTCTTGACCGTTGCGACGGCAAGGTAGATGCTGACGAGGTTGCTATCGGTTATGTTCCCAAGGCTGAGGACATCAACCTTGAAGGTATCGAAGACGAAGTTTCTGTTGACACACTCAAGGCTATGCTTGATGTTGATAAGGATCTCTGGAACGCAGAGACAGCAGGCATTGAAGAGTTCTACGGCAAGTTTGGTGACACACTTCCCAAGACTCTTGCTGACGAGCTTGCAACTCTCCGTGCAAACCTCAACAAATAAGATAAACCTATAATCTGCGGCACACTTTTCTGAAGGAAAGTGTGCCGCTTTTTGTATTTAATTATCTGTAATCTTCGATTTTCACACCCGTATAATAATGTTTTAATATTTCCTCCCACGTACTTCCTTGCCGAGCCATATAATCAGCACCGTACTGGCTCATACCCACACCGTGACCATAGCCCTCGGTTGTGAAATGCAGATTACCGTCCTTGAACTCATACTTAAAAACTGCAGAACGCAAACCGACAGCATCACGCAAAGCCATACCGGTATATGTTCCGCCTCCTACTGCAACAGATTCCACATAGCCGTGTGAATCGACCTTTATTTTACCTACCCAGTTTTCAGCTTCACCGCTGAGTTCACAACCGTCAAGAGATGAAACTGCTGACGAAAACTGCTGAGGAGTAATCGCTACAGTTTTTATGCAATCAGGTGAAAGCTTATCACCTACGCTTGTAACGCTCTGCAGGTAAGGCACATCGTTACCCCATACAGTTTTTGCACTGTGCGTAACACCGCTGTTGTTTGCGTGGAATGCAGCAATAATCGGTTCACCGTCATAAGTTATCACCTTGCCGCTGACATCGCTTACCGCTTTCTGCAGCTTCTTTTCGTAGCTGTCAGCTTTGCCTCCCCATTTCTCTTTTCTTTCTTCTTTTGTCAGGTATCCCTGATGAGCAGATGAATCGTTCGTAAGATAAGCACCTTTAAGTGATTTATCGGGGTTTGCTTTCTGCTCTGCTATTTTTCGCAGCAGATATGTATAAGCCGAAACCGCCTGAGCTTTGAGTGCCTGCTCGTGATAAGTCGGCAGCATTTCAGCCGCAAGCACACCGACCAGATATTCCTCCAACGTTACGGTAAGCACTAGGTCATCCTGCGACATAAACACCTTTACTGCCTGAGACTTTTCATCAGCTGTTTTCTCTGCCGACACACTGCCCTTCTCAGTGTTTGTCTCGCCCTCAGTCTGGTTGCTGTCAAGTGCCGCAAGCGGCATAAGTATCATCGCAAGAGCTATTACTACGGCAATAAATTTGTAAATTCCCATTTTTGTTCCTTTCTTATACTTTAAATACTGTTTTAAAAATATTAATAATGATTGACTTTTCAGATATTTATATTGTATAATGTATTTTCAATAATATTGTATAAGTATAGGTGTATGCTTTTTTATAGCATCTTTCAAGGAAAGGAGAAATGACATATGGCAAGATATATGTCCCCCATCAGCAACGATTCCCTTATAAGCTTATGCAACGAAATTCAGATAAATGACAGAATTGACGGTGACGATTACACCAAATACGGTGTAAAGCGCGGTCTTCGAAATGCCGACGGCACAGGCGTTATGGCAGGTCTTACAAAAATCTGTAGCGTTGACGGTTACTATATTGAAGACGGTGAGCGTGTACCGCGTCCCGGTAAGCTCAAATTCCGCGGTCTTAACGTAAAAGAAATCGTAGAAGGTTGCCGCAAAGAAGACCGTTTCGGTTTTGAAGAGGTCGCCTGGCTTCTTATTTTCGGTGCACTTCCCACACCGGAGCAGCTTGCAAAATTCAGCAACGTACTTGCTGAATGCCGCGAGCTTCCCGAAGACTTCATTGAAGATATGATTATGAAGGCTCCTTCGTCAAATATTATGAATAAAATGGCACGTTCCGTAATGGCACTCTATTCATATGACGATAACCCTGACGATATTTCAACAGAAAACGTACTGCGTCAGTGCATCCAGCTTATTGCACAGCTTCCGTCAATAATGAGCTACGCTTACCAGGTAAAGCGCCGCCACTTCTATAAAAAGAGTATGTATATTCACCAGCCCAAGCGTGAGCTCTGCACAGCACAGTCAATACTGCGCACCCTCCGTTCAGACAGACTCTTTACCGACGAAGAGGCTAAACTTCTCGACCTTTGCCTGATTCTTCACTCTGAGCACGGCGGCGGTAACAACTCTACTTTTGCTACACGTGTACTTACCTCATCAGGTACAGATACATATTCAGCTATTGCCGCAGGTATCGGCTCACTCAAGGGTCCGAAACACGGCGGTGCAAACATAAAGGTCAAAGAAATGACCACACTTATGGCTGAAGAACTTGACGATATTACAGACGAAAAGCAGGTTGCCGACTATATTGCCAAGCTTATCCGCAAGGAAGCAGGCGACCGTTCAGGTCTTGTATACGGTATGGGTCACGCAATTTACACAATGTCCGACCCGAGAGCAGAACTTCTCAAGGAAGCAGCTCGCAGTTTCATATTCAGCGAAGAATTTGAGAGAAGATTCCGTCAGCTCGAACTTATCGAGGAACTGACCCCTGATATTTTCCGCTCAATCAAAGGCGATATGAAGCCGATTTGTGCCAATGTTGACCTTTACTCAGGTCTTATCTACGATATGCTCGGTATTCCTGAGGATCTGTTCACACCTCTGTTCACAGTTTCACGTATGGCAGGTTGGGCAGCTCACAGAATCGAAGAGCTCACAACCGGCAAGCGTATTATCAGACCCGCTTACAAAAACGTTTCTCTTCCCTATCACTATATCGAACTTGATAAGCGTACTGAAGAAAACATCAAGCATCCTGACAAATATATTCCCAGCGAGGCTCGTGCAGTTCTCAAATAACACATAAGCCTTCAAACCACACCGACCGGAGGTATTATATAATGAATAAAATAAAGGGCTGCCTTTCAAAGCCCGAGCCTAGTGCACTTATCGCAATAGCTGCACTGAGCCTTTGTGCTCTGCTGCCGCTTCGCGTTTATCAGGTAACAACGCTTATCGAGCCGGAAACAGGATTTTTCAGCAAAAGCAACTTTACAGTGCCCCTTTTTTACGTTATAGGTGCAGTTGTTATCCTGGCTCTTATGGTCCTCAGCTACCTTAACAGCAAAGCCTCACGTGCACGCAACGGTATTACGACAACTAAATCGTTAGGTATCGTCGCTGTAATTACAGCACTCAGCATTACTTTCAATGCCGTTACAAGCTTTACGTCTTTTATCGAGCTTAACGGTGATTACTCAGCATACATTCACGGTCCTTACATAAGCTTTCTTACCAAATCAGGTGCAGCTCCGCTTGTGCTTGAAGCTGTTTTCGGTGCACTTACAGCATTCTTTTTCTGCATTTATGCAATTTCATGCTTTAAAAAGAACGTTACACTTTCATCATTCAGCATACTTGCTGCCGCACCTGCAATATGGGCAATCTGCAGAATAGTTTTCAGATTTCTTGCCAAAATAAGCTTTGTAAACATTTCTGATCTTCTGCTTGAGCTTATTATGCTTGTGTTTATGATAATGTTCTTCATATCGTTTGCACAGATAGTAACAAACGTCTCTCCCGAAACAGTGGCATGGCGTCTTTTCGGCTGCGGCCTGCCCGCTGCTGTAGTTGCTTTTCTCGTAAGCGTACCCAGAATTTTCCTTACAGTTATCGGTCACTCCGAGCTTATCGTTGAGGGTTACGGCTTTGAATTCTGCGACCTTATGCTTGCACTCTTCATTCCTGTTTTCCTCTACCATACAGCAACAGCAAAAAAAGCCGAGACAAAATAACAACGAAAGGTTTGCTTTCATTTGTTTATTCAGAATCTGCTCACTACGGCACAGCAAGTATTTATACTCTACATTCTTATTGCAGTCGGATTTTTCGCCGATAAATTCGGTTTATATACCGAAAAAGCATCAAAGCTCAACACTAACCTGCTGTTTTATATCGTAACACCGCTGGTTATTGTCAACAGCTTCCTTACTATTGACAACTCACCCGAAAACCTTAAGAATTTCGGCATTGCGGCACTTCTTGGCGTCGCAATACACGTAGTGGGAATCGTACTTGTTCTGCCGCTTTTCCGCAAAACAGAAAAATCAAAAGCCGGTATCTACCGCTATGCCTGTATATACGGCAACTGCGGTTATATGGCTTTACCGCTTGCCCAGGCTGTACTGGGTGCTGAGGGTACATTTTACTGTTCAGCGGTAATTATGATTTTTAACATCTTTTGCTTTACCCACGGCATATATATTATCGGTGCACAAAAAGGCGGCTTTGATTTTAAGAAGCTGTTTATCAACCCGGGTACAATCGGCGTAGCTATCGGCCTGCCGCTGTATCTTTTCGGTGTTGATTTACCTGCGGTTATCGAAACACCCATAGCCAGCCTTGCTTCACTCAACACACCGCTTGCAATGCTGATATTCGGCACATATATTGCTCACACTGACATCAGAACAATGTTTACCGACAAACGTATTTATCTTGTCGGTATTGTCAAGCTGATAGCAATTCCGCTCATTATGATAGCGGCATTCAAGCTGTTCAATATCCCGACCTTGCTCGCCACCGCTATCGCCGTATCAGCCTCAGCACCGTGTGCCAATAACACAGTAATCTTCGCAGGCAAATACGACCTTGATACAGGTACAGCTTCAAAAACAGTTGCACTTGTCAGCTTTTTCTCTATTATTACAATGCCGGTAATGATTGCACTTGCCGCAACCTGACCGAAAGGAAGATAATAAATATGACAAAGGATACCAAAAGAAAAGGTCAGAACAAACTGGCTTTTCCGCTCGGACTTGCAATAATCATATTCGCTGTAGTCGGTGTTATTTTCGCTGTCAGCTCAGGTATAAACGCAGTAAAAGATCTGACGGACAATTCCGAAAAGAAGCTTGAATACGAAACAATGCTCATACCTGTCGTAATGTACGACCCCGATATGTTTGATGACGTTTCAGCAGCTAATATCAATCAACTCACTGTATGTGCAGTATGGAGTATTATCAAGGACGAAGAAATATATCCCGGTAAATATGAAACAGACGACCAGGGTAATATTATGATACCTGCCGAAGACGTTGAAAAAGCATTCGCAAAGCTTTTCGGCACTGACGTTATTCCGACTCATATAGGTGTCAAGGGCAACTTTGATGAATTCTCATTCAACGAGCAAAGCCGTTGCTACCTCGTAACTTCCGCAGGTACAGTACCGATATATACACCCAAGGTAACCGAGATTGACAAAACCTCCAATACGGTTGTACTCACTGTAGGCTACCTTGCCGCAGAAGCTTGGGCTCAGGATTCGGCAGGTAATTTCATTCAGCCCGAACCGAGCAAATACGTGAACATCACTCTGCGTGAAAACGATAACGGATATTACATAAGCGCAATGCAGGCAACCGATGCACCTGAAAATGCAGAGCCGGGCGTAACTCTTCAGACAACTGCTCCCGTAACGTTACCAGAAGCCACAACAGAAGAAACACCCGAAGAAATTGAAGAATAAAAAAGCTGATAATTATGGAACTGTCTAAGAAAGATACTACAATGACCAAAGGGTTGGCAATACTTTTTATGGTTTCTTTGCATTTGTTTTGTGCTAAAACCAACCTTAATTATCATCCTTTGATATACATTTCCGATGTTCCTTTCGCTTATTATCTGGGACTTTTCGGCGATTGCTGTGTTGTAATGTACTGCTTTTGCAGCGGATATGCTCACGCTGTTACCTTCCAACACAACAACCGTCCATACGTCAGTATTTTAAAAAGACTTCCGTTTTTTATATTAAGAGTCTGGATAATTATTCTTTTCATATCATTAATCGGTTTTTTCACCGGCTCACCTATACCTGGTTCTTCAAAAGAGTTTTTCCTGAACTTTTTTATGTTGAAATTCACATACAACGGTGCGTGGTGGTTTATAACAACATATATTTATATATGCCTGCTTTCTTCAGTCATATATAAAATTGCCCAAAAAAACACAGCTCTTACATTAATACTTTTTTCAGCTATTTACGTTGTAAGTTATCTTTACAGATTCAATAAATTTTCTATTCCGTATCCGCAAAACCTTTTTTATGATTGGCTTTCTAATTTAGGTATTTTCGGCACCTCCTTATTACCTTATACAGTCGGAATTATTTTCTATAAACACAAAATATTTACAGAACTGCACACACTCAGAACACGTATCGGAAACAAGTTGACATACATATCCGTTGTTTTTTTATTTGCAGCTATGTTTGTTTTGCATATGTTTTTCGAAAGCTTGTTTTTCGCTATTTTTACAGGAATCGGAACTATCGTAGGTTTCAACATAGTCCCCAAGTCCCGTTTGATTGAAAAAGCCTTTGTATTTTTTGGCAAACATTCCGTCAATATCTGGCTTACGCATATGTTCTTCTTTATAATGCCTTTTGAGAATCTGGCCTATATGCCAAAATATTCTATATTATGTTTTCCCTTTACACTGATACTATGCATAGCCTCTTCATACATTATTAACTTCACATACAACAGCTTAAAGAAAATAAGTTTTTTAAAGAAAATTATTTAAAAATAGCCGGTATCACTTTTGTGATACCGGCTATTTAAATTTGCTTTATCATTCAACACCGAGATATATTGTAGACTGTGCTTTTGCAAAATCAATGTTCGTGAAATCCTGCGCCGTGCCGTCTTCAAAAACAAGGCGGATATCAAATACGTTGGTTTCATCTTTCACGTATTCAAGCTCAACCGCAACACCGGCACGAAGAGAATCGTCAGAAAGTATTGATGATGACCAATCCTGAGTGCCCGACGGTCTTGCAAGCAACTGGGCAGCGTCCTTACCCATCATATTTGCAAGGGTAACCTTTCCTTTGCCGATTGCGGCATCCTCAACGTCTTCAATGGCTACATCGCTTCCTGCTGTTTCATCTGCTCCCTTTTCAGAACAAGCCGAGAAGCAAACCAGGCAAAGCAGCATAGCTGAAAGAACAGCAATAGTTTTTTTCATTTTTTATCCTCCCTTTTTATCTGCTGATACCATTTTATCACCTGTAGCTCTCAAATGCAATCACAAAATAAAAAACACTTGAAAACGTATAACTTATAGTCTATAATATCAATATTATGTAAAAATTTAACGGAAGAAGTGTAGAAACAATGGATTACAAATTTGCAGACTGCATATCAACTCTGCAACCTTCTCTTATCAGAGAGTTTTTCAAATACAACGGTGTGCCCGGAATTATTCCTTTTTCCGCAGGCAATCCTTCACCCGAATCATTCCCTGCTGACGAAATAGCAGAGATAGCAAAGGATATTTTTGCTGACCACGCACTTACCGCACTCCAGTACGGTATCACCGAGGGTTATGCTCCCCTTCGTGAAACACTGCGCAACTTCAGCAAAGAGAGATACGGCATCGGTACAGAGAGTGACGAGCTTATTATCACATCAGGCTCACAGCAGACAATGTACCTTGCAACAAAGGTGCTTGTAAATCCCGGTGACACAGTTATATGCGAAGAGCCTTCATTCGTCGGCTCACTCAACGCTTTCCGCTCATTCGGTGCAAACCTCTGCGGTGTACCTGTTGACAGCGACGGTATCAATATCGACAAGCTTGAAGAAGCACTCAAAACACAGAAAAACGTAAGATTTATCTATACAATCCCCAACTTCCAGAATCCCTCAGGTATCACAATGAGCCTTGAGAAGCGTAAAGCCGTATACGAGCTTGCTAAAAAATACGGTGTTATGATTCTTGAAGACAACCCGTACGGTGAGCTTCGTGTAACAGGTGAAGACGTACCGCAGATTAAGAGCCTCGACACAGACGGCATCGTTATTTACGCAGGCTCATTCTCAAAAATCCTTGCACCCGGTGTGCGTGTAGGCTACTGTGTAGCTCCTGCTCCCGTTGTCGCAAAGATGACTGTAGGCAAGCAGGTTTCCGACGTACATACACCCGTATTCTCACAGATTCTTGTTGACGAGTGGATGAAGAGATACAACATCGACGAGCACATCAACAAAATCAGAGCAATGTATCGCTCAAAGCTCAACCTTATGTGCGACCTTGTCGAAGAAAAAATGCTCGACTACGTATCATACACACGTCCCGAAGGCGGTCTGTTTGTATGGTGCAAGCTGAATGATAATATCCCGATGGCAGAGTACTGCAAAAAAGCACTGGACAATAAGGTCACTATCGTACCCGGTTCAGCTTTCCTCGGCGATATGACTGCTACAACACAGTGCTTCAGAATGAACTTCTCTACACCGAGTGACGAAGCTATTGTCAAGGGTGTAAACATACTTGCAGATATTGCAAAAGAATATTAATTTAACGGAGAAACAAAAAATGGAAAACAAAGCTCCGGAGCGTAAGCCCCGCGTATTAAGTCTTATACAGCCTACAGCTGTACCCACAATAGGCAACTATTTCGGTGCACTCAAAAACTGGAAGGCTATGAGTGAAGATTACGACTGCCTTTTCGGCGTTGCCGACCTTCACGCTATAACAGTCCGTCAGGAGCCTGCTATGCTCAGAAAGCAGTCAACAGAAATGTTTGCTCTGCTTCTCGCCAACGGTCTTGACCCCGAAAAAAGTATTGTATTTATGCAGAGCCACGTGCCTCAGCACTCTCAGCTCGCATGGCTGCTCAACTGTTACACACAGTTCGGTGAGGCTTCAAGAATGACTCAGTTCAAGGACAAGAGCCAGAAACACGCTGACAATATCAACGTCGGTCTTTTCTCATACCCGACGCTTATGGCGGCTGATATTCTGCTCTATCAGGCTAACTTTGTACCTATCGGTGCAGACCAGAAGCAGCATCTTGAGCTGACAAGAAATATTGCAGACCGTTTCAACGGTATCTACGGCAACACTTTCACAATGCCCGAGCCGTTTATCGGCAAGAAGGGTGCGAAAATCACTTCGCTTCAGGACCCAACATCAAAAATGTCAAAATCCGACCCCAATCCCAAAGCATCTGTTTCCGTGCTTGATGAGCCTAACGTAATAATGAAAAAATTCAAGAGTGCTGTTACCGATTCCGAAGCCTGCGTACGCTATGCAGACGGTAAAGACGGAATAAATAACCTTATGACAATTTATTCCTGCTGCACAGGTAAGAGCTACGAAGAAATCGAAAACGAGTTTGCAGGCAAGGGCTATGGTGACTTCAAGGTTGCCGTCGGTGAAGCTGTTATCGAAGAGCTTCGTCCCCTGCAGGAGAACTACAAGAGAATTATCGCAGATACTGCATATGTCAACGAGTGTATGGCAAAAGGTGCTGCCGGTGCATCCCGACTTGCACAGCGTACACTTGACAAGTGCATGAAAAAAATCGGATTCAAACAAATCTGATTTTTTTAGATTTTTTATTTCATTTCTTAAAAAAACTTATTGACAACCTATAAGTATCTGTTGTATAATGCAATCTATACAATGAGAAATTTGCCCCTGCAAATTGCGGAGGGAGGGAATAGTAAATGAGTAAAGTAGAAGTTAAAGAAAACGAATCCTTGGACAGCGCACTCAGAAGGTTTAAGAGACAGACCTCCAGAGACGGTGTTATTCAGGAAGTTCGTAAAAGAGAACACTATGAAAAGCCTTCTGTAAAGAGAAAGAAGAAGTCAGAGGCTGCTCGTAAGCGCAAGTATAAGTAAGAACCGAAAGACGGGCAACAACGCCCGTCTTTTTTCTTTAAGTACTTCATATTATTTCAAAGGATTATAACTATGCTTGATGACCGCTATATGCCAAAATACCGTTTCAGAAGCGTATGCGACATAACCGCAGAGTTTCTGGAGCAAAAAGGTATAAAGGGACTTTTGCTCGATATCGACAACACTCTCATATATGATGAAACGCTCACTCCCCTGCCCGGTGTAAAGGAATGGGTAAAGCATATGCAGGGTGCGGATATACCTATGGCAATCGTCTCAAACGCTATAGCACCGAGAGTTTACGTAACAGCAAAACGTCTCGGCATCAGCAACTATATATACAGTGCAAAAAAGCCGAAGCCTGATGGTCTGTACCGTGCGGCAGAAAAGCTCGGCTTGCCTATAAATTCGCTTGCTATGGTCGGTGACCAGCTCAAAACCGATATGTTTTCTGCAAATGCGGCAGGTGCAACGGCAATATTCACCGACAGAGCAAGGGACGAAAAAATATTTAAGTTTTATTTCAAAAAAGCAAGAGACGGCGAAAAAGAGCTGCTCGAAGAATTTGAACGCAGAAAAAACGGAGTGTAACCTATGGAACTGTACGAACTTACACAAATGTTGCCCAAAGATATTGACGGAGGTATTATCGAAAGCCCTGCCTCAAGGCAGTATTTCACAGGCTTCACTGCCGATAACGGCTACCTTATTGTATCCAAAAACGGCAACGTATTTCTTACCGACAGCAGATATATCGAAGCCGCTCAGGCTCAGGTAGATTGCTGTGACGTTGTACTGCTGACCGATGCAAAGGTGCAGATACCAAAATATCTTAAGAAGTTTAACTGTTCCAACGTTGCACTTGAGGCAAACTATGTAACGGTCAGCGGCCTTCGTGAATACAGCAAAATGTTCAAGGTAGAAAATTTCAATGCCGTTTTCGACAGCAGATTCGATAAATGGATACGTTACCTCCGCAGTGCAAAGAATGAAGCAGAAGTAAAAAATATAAAGGCTGCTCAGGCTATTGCAAACGCTGCTTATGAAAACGCAATCCGATACATACAGCCGGGTATGACCGAGCGTGAGGTTGCACTTGCTCTCGATTTTCATATGCTCCGCAACGGTGCTGAAAAGATTTCGTTTGACACTATCGTTGTCAGCGGCAAAAAGACATCTCAGCCACACGGTGTACCTACAGATAAAAAGATAGAATTCGGCGACTTTGTAACAATGGATTTCGGTGCAGTAGTAAACGGCTACCACAGCGATATGACCCGCACTGTTGCCATAGGCGAAGCAAGTGATACAATGACTGAAATCTACGGAATTGTGCTTGAAGCCCAGCAGGCAGCAATCGAAAAAGCAGCCGCAGGTGTTGCCGCAAAAGATGTTGACGCAGCCGCAAGAAACATTATCGACGAAGCAGGCTACGGCAAATATTTCGGTCATTCAACAGGTCACGGCGTAGGTGTCGAAATTCACGAAGAGCCTACCGTTTCATCCAGGAGCGACTATATTCTCCGCGAAGGCAATATAATTACAGCTGAGCCCGGTATCTATATCCCGGATAAATTCGGTGTCAGAATAGAGGATATGCTGCTTATAACAACAGACGGCTGTGAAAACCTCACCTCTACACCCAAAGAGCTTACCGTAATCAACAATTAAGGATGTGCTTAAATGAGTAATACAGGTAAAAAAGTACTTGTAATTATAAACCCCTGCTCCGGCAGATATACCGTGCGTAACCAGCTGCTCCACATAGCCGATGAATTTACCAAAGCAGGCTACGAAACAACTGTTTACACTACACAAAAACGCGGTGATGCAACAGAATATGCAAGACACCTGGCAGACAAGTTTGACCTCATCGTCTGCAGAGGAGGCGACGGTACTTTCAACGAAACCGTAAACGGCATACTTCAGTCAGGTATCGAGGTGCCTCTCGGTTATATCCCCAGCGGCACTACAAACGACTTTGCACACAGCCTCGGTATACCTACAAACTCAACAAAAGCTATTGAGCTTATCCGCTCAGTAGAGCCGAAATGGCACGATATGGGTCAGCTTAATAATGACCGTTTCTTCTGCTATACAGCTTCATTCGGTGTATTCACAAAATGCTCTTACAGCACTTCGCAGAAATCGAAGAATCTCTTCGGCTACCCTGCATACGTCGCTGCAGGTCTTAAGGAGCTTAAAGGCTTCAAGCCCATTCCCATGAAAATTCAATGTGATAACGAGTTTTATGAAGGAGAATACGCATTCGGTGCAATTTCAAGCTCACTCAACATCGGTGGCATAATCAAATATGACCGTGAGCAAATAGAGTTTGATGACGGAATGTTTGAGCTTAACCTTGCCAAGATGCCCCACGGTGCAAAAATGTGGACAGAGCGCGCAAAAGAGCTGCTTATCGACCACAAATACAACGAAGATATGTTTACCCTTACCAAGGGCAGTCACTTTGTTATTGAGAGCCTTGGTGATAAAGTAGCCTGGACTCTCGACGGTGAATACGGCGGTGCATATAAAATCACCGAAATTGACTGCCGCAAGCAGGTAATTAAGGTATACAGAAACTGATTTTTGCTATTGACATATTATAATAAAAGTGATATATTTTCTTTGTTATATATTATAATATAAAGCGATGAAGCAGAATGTGCATCGATAAGGATGATTTCAGAGAGTCCGCCAAATGCTGTGAGGCGGGTATTCAGCCCCGATGACGACCACTGCCGAGTGCCTGCGAAGCCTCAAAGGATAAGCTGTGCCGCAGAAGATGCGTTAAAACTTAAAGAGAGGCGTAATTGATTTTACGCAACACGGGTGGAACCGTGGAGTATGTATTTTGTACTTCACCCTGCGAATATACAGGGTGAAGTTTTTTTATTTTTCAGAAAGGATGAAAAACGATGATTAACGTAACACTCAGAGACAACGTTGTTAAGGAGTATGAAAACGGCACTACCGTTGCCGATATTGCAAAGAGCCTCGGCATGGGTCTTTACAAGGCTGCTTGCGTTGCCAGAGTAAACGGTGAGGTCTGCGATCTTCGCACAGCACTTGACGCTGATGCTCAGGTTGAAATTCTCACATTTGATGATGAGGAAGGCAAGAAGACATTCCGTCACACTGCTTCCCACATTCTTGCTCAGGCTGTAAAGAGACTTTATCCTCAGGCAAAACTTGCTATCGGTCCTGCTATCGATAACGGCTTCTACTATGATTTTGACTGTGATGTTTCCTTCACTCCCGAAGTACTTGAGAAAATCGAGGCTGAGATGAAGAAGATTGTAAAAGAGGGTCTTGCTCTCGAAAGATACGAGCTTTCTCCCGCAGACGCTATCGCTATGATGGAAGAGAAGGGTGAAATCTACAAGGTTGAGCTTATCAAGGAGCACGCTGACAAGGGTGAGAACATCTCCTTCTTCAAGCAGGGCGAGTTCGATGAGCTTTGTGCAGGTCCTCACATTCCCGACACTTCAAGAGTAAAGGCATTCAAGCTCACATCCTCAACAGGTGCTTACTGGCGAGGTGACTCCAACAACAAAATGCTTCAGCGTATCTACGGTACAGCTTTCACAAAGCAGGCTGACCTCGACGCTCACCTTGAGGCAATCGAAGAAGCAAAGAAGCGTGACCACAATAAGCTCGGCCGTGAGCTTGAGCTCTTCACAACCTCAGATATTATCGGCCAGGGTCTGCCGATTCTTCTCCCCAAGGGTGCAAGAATCATTCAGCTGCTTCAGCGTTTTGTTGAGGACGAGGAGCAGAAGAGGGGCTGGCTTCTCACAAAAACTCCCTATATGGCTAAAAGCGATCTTTACAAGGTTTCAGGTCATTGGGATCATTATCAGGACGGTATGTTCGTACTCGGTGACGAGGAAAAGGATGATGAGGTATTTGCACTCCGTCCTATGACCTGTCCTTTCCAGTACCAGGCATACCTCAACAGAGCACGCTCCTACCGTGATCTGCCTTTAAGATACAACGAAACATCAACACTTTTCAGAAACGAATCCAGCGGCGAGATGCACGGTCTTATCCGTGTACGTCAGTTCACAATTTCCGAAGGTCACCTTATGTGCCTTCCCGAGCAGCTTGAAGACGAGTTTAAAGGCTGTCTTGAGCTTGCAATCTATATGCTCAAAACTCTCGGCCTTTACGAGGACGTTTCTTACCGTTTCTCACAGTGGGATCCCGACGATAAAGATAAGTACATCGGTACGGTTGAGCAGTGGGATGAAGCTCAGGGTATTATGGCAAAGATTCTTGACCACCTTGAAATCCCGTACAAAATCGGTATCGGTGAAGCTGCTTTCTACGGTCCGAAGCTCGACATCCAGATCAAGAACGTTCACGGTAAGGAAGATACACTTATCACAATTCAGATTGACCAGATGCTCGCAGAAAAATTCGGTATGGAATACGTTGATGCAGACGGCACAAAGAAGAATCCTTACATCATCCACCGTACTTCAATCGGCTGTTACGAGCGTACACTCGCTCTTCTTATCGAGAAGTATGCAGGTGCATTCCCCGTATGGCTTGCTCCCGAGCAGGTAAGAATTATGCCTATCGCAGACAGACACCACGAAGCAGCAAACGCACTTGTTGAGAAGTTTGCTAATGCAGGTCTTCGTGTAAGTGCTGACTGCCGCAGCGAGAAGCTCGGTTACAAGCTCCGTGAGGCACAGCTTGAGAAGATTCCCTATATGCTCGTTATGGGTGATAAAGAAATTGAAGAAGGCACAGTCGGCGTACGTAAGAGAGGCGAAGGCGACATCGGTGCTATGAGCATTGATGAATTCCTCAGTCTTGTACTCAGACAGAATGCTGAAAAGGTGATTTTCTGATGATAACCGAAATTAAATTCAAGAAGCTCAGAGAAAACGCAAAAATCCCCCAGCGTGCAACAGTCGGCAGTGCAGGTCTTGACCTTTGCGCTTGCATCGACGAGCCGATAACGCTCGACAAGGGCGGCCACGCTCTCATTCCTACAGGTCTTGCAATCGCACTTGAGGATGCAGGCTATGCCGCAATGATATTTGCACGCAGCGGTCTTGCAATCAAGCACGGTCTTGCTCCGGCAAACTGTGTCGGCGTTGTCGACAGCGACTACAGAGGCGAAATCTGCGTAGGTCTTATCAATCAGTATGAAGAGAGCTACACAATTCAGCCCGGCGAAAGAATCGCACAGCTCGTAGTTATGCCTGTATGCACCGCACCTGCTGTTGAAGTTACCGAGTTTGACGAGACCGAAAGAGGTGCAGGCGGCTTCGGCTCAACGGGTAAATAATGCAATTTATGCATAATTACACAAAAAAATCAATAAAAGTGTGTATGTTTATGCAATAATACAGTTGATTTTCTGTATATTTGTTGTATAATGATACACATCGCATGAATAAAAATTAATTTTACCGAAAAGAGGAAAACATCATGAAAGAAATCAAAAAAGTTGTTCTTGCCTACTCAGGCGGTCTTGATACATCAATCATCATCCCCTGGCTCAAAGAAAACTACAACAACTGTGAAGTTATCGCAGTATCAGGTGACGTCGGTCAGGGCACAGAGCTTGACGGTCTTGAGGAAAAGGCTATCAAGACAGGTGCTTCCAAGCTCTACATCGAAAACCTTCAGGAAGAGTTTGTAAACGAGTACATCTTCCCCACACTCAAAGCAGGTGCTGTTTACGAGAAGGATTACCTCCTCGGCACATCCTTCGCTCGTCCCGTTATCGCCAAGAGAATTGTTGAAATTGCTAAGGCAGAGGGTGCAGACGCTATCTGCCACGGCTGTACAGGTAAGGGTAACGACCAGGTTCGTTTCGAGCTTGCTATCAAGGCATTTGCTCCCGAGATGCAGATTATTGCTCCCTGGAGAATCTGGGACATCAAGTCACGTGAAGAAGAAATCGAGTACGCAGAGGCTCACAACATTCCCCTCAAGATTAACCGTGAAACAAACTACTCAAAGGATAAGAACCTCTGGCACCTTTCACACGAAGGTCTCGACCTTGAGGATCCCGCAAACGAGCCTCAGTACCTCAAGGAAGGCTTCCTTGAGATGGGCGTAGCTCCCGAAGCAGCTCCCGACAAGCCTACATACGTTACAATCTCCTTCGAGAAGGGTGTTCCCGTAGCTCTTGACGGCGTCAAGATGGGCGGCGTTGAGATGATCACAAAGCTCAACGAAATCGGCGGTGCAAACGGTATCGGTCTTTGCGACCTTGTTGAAAACAGACTTGTCGGTATGAAGTCCCGTGGTGTTTACGAGAATCCCGCAGGCTCTATCCTCTACAAAGCACATCAGGTTCTCGAGACAATCACTCTCGACCGTGATACACAGCACTACAAGGAGATAGTTGCTCTCCGCTTCGCAGAGCTTGTTTACTTCGGTCAGTGGTACACTCCCCTTCGTGAGGCTCTCAGCGCATTTGTTGACAAGACTCAGGAAACAGTTACAGGTGACGTTAAACTCAAGCTCTACAAGGGCAATATGATCAACGCAGGCGTAACTTCTCCCTACACACTCTACAGTGAGGACTTCGCAACATTCGATGCAGACGAAGTTTACGACCAGAAGGATTCAGCAGGCTTCATCAACCTCTTCGGTCTTCCGATCAAGGTTCGTGCAATCCTCGAAGCAGAGCGTAACAAATAATTAAATCAACAAATATAAGGGCGGAGTGCTACTCCGCCCGAATGTTGTTTTTTTCGAACATAATAAAAGGCAGGAAAATGTAATGAAACTCTGGGCAGGACGCTTCGCAAAGGAAGCTGACAAGAGAACAAACGACTTCAACTCTTCAATTAAATTTGACAGCCGTATGTACCGTGAAGATATTGACGGCTCAATCGCACACGCAGTAATGCTCGGCACTCAGGGCATTATTCCCGTTGAGGACTGCGAAAAAATAATAAACGGTCTCAAGCAGATTAAAGAGGATATCGCTAACGGCGAGCTTCTCATCGACCCCGATGCAGAAGATATCCACACATTCATCGAGCAGACTCTCACCGCCCGTATAGGCGATGCAGGTAAACGTCTGCACACAGGTCGCAGCCGTAACGACCAGGTTGCAACCGACATCCGCCTTACTCTTCGTAAGGAATGCGAAGAGGTTATGGATATGCTCCGTCACCTGACAGACACAATATTCAACAAGGCACATGAAAACGAAAATACAATTATGCCCGGCTACACTCACCTTCAGCGTGCACAGCCCATTACATTCTGTATGCAGCTTTCCGCTTATGTGAGTATGCTTGAGCGTGATATGGGCAGGCTTGCAGATGCAAAGGCACGTATGAACTACTCTCCGCTTGGCAGCGGTGCTCTTGCAGGCACAACCTACCCCATAAACCGTGCTATGACTGCACAGCTTCTCGGCTTTGACGGTGTAGTAGAAAACACACTCGACGGCGTTTCAGACAGAGATTTCTGTCTTGAAATTGCTTCTGCACTCTCAATTCTTATGGTGCACCTTTCACGTCTTTGTGAAGAGATTATTCTCTGGTGCTCATGGGAATTCAAATTCGTCGAGCTTGACGATGCATTCTCAACAGGCTCAAGCATTATGCCGCAGAAAAAGAACCCCGATATTGCTGAGCTTATCAGAGGTAAGTCAGGCAGAGTATTCGGTGACCTTATGGCACTGCTTACAGCTATGAAGGGTCTGCCGCTTGCATACAACAAAGATATGCAGGAGGATAAGGAAGCTATTTTCGACGCAATCGACACAGTCAAGATGTGTATGACAGCACTTGACCCGATGATTGAAACAATGCGCGTAATCCCCGAAAATATGCGCCGTGCAGCTGCTGAGGGCTTCATCAACGCTACTGACTGTGCAGACTACCTTGTCGGTAAGGGTCTCCCCTTCCGTGATGCTTACAAGGCAACAGGTGAGCTTGTCGCTCTTTGCATCAAAGAAAAGCTGACACTCGAAACACTGCCCCTTGAAAAATATCAGGGTGTATGCGAGCTGTTCGGTGAAGACGTTTACGAGGCAATCAAGCTTGAAACCTGCGTAAACAACAGAATCAAGAAATAATCCCACGCATTAAGGAATTGATATACTATGAAAATCAAAGTTGCCGTTATCGGCGCAACAGGCTATGCAGGCGCTGAGCTTGTACGCCTTCTTCTCAGCCATCCCGACGTTGAGCTTACTGCCCTTTGCTCCAAGAGCTTTGAGGGTCAGAAGCTTTCCGATATTTACCCCTCATTCCTCGGTCTTTGCGACAAGGTTTGTATCAACCAGAGCGAAGCTGTTGATATGAGCGACGTCGTTTTTGCCTGCCTTCCTCACGGTCTTTCAGAGCCGCTTGCAGCAGAATGTCTTGAAAAGGGCAGAAAATTCATCGACCTCGGTGCAGACTTCCGCCTTGAAAGTGAAGAGGAATACACCGAGTGGTATCAGAAGCCGTTTGACAAGCCTGAGATACACAAGGAAGCAGTTTACTGCGTGCCCGAGCTTTTCAGAGAAAAGGCAGAAGGTGTCAGCGTTATTGCTAACCCCGGCTGTTACCCCACGTCTGCGGCACTCGGTCTTGCTCCTGCAATTATCAACGACCTTGTTGAAACAGACAGCGTAATCATCGACTCAAAGTCAGGTGTAACGGGTGCAGGCAGAGGTCTCAGCCAGACAACTCACTACCCCGACTGTAACGAGGCATTCTCACCCTACAAGGTAGGTGCACACCGCCACACACCCGAAATCGAGCAAACTCTTTCGAAGCTCGGCGGCAAGAAGATAAAGGTCACCTTTGTCCCTCACCTTCTTCCCGTAAACAGAGGTATCGTATCAACAATGTACCTCAAGCTTAAAGACGGCGTTACCAAGGAGCAAATTCGTCAGGCTTACGAAACTAAGTACGCAGACGAGCAGTTTGTACGTGTGCTTCCCGACGGTGCAACAGCAAACCTCAGAAACGTAAAATTCACAAATATGTGTGATATTTCCCTTCACATAGACTCACGCACAGGCACACTTATTGTCGTATCAACAATCGACAATATGGTTAAGGGTGCCGCAGGCCAGGCAATTCAGAATATGAACCTGATTATGGGACTTGAAGAAAACGCAGGTCTCAACCTCGTTCCCCCTGCATTTTAATAAGGTAACCGCTAATTAAATCTAATCCGCAATTCTCAGCGGCTACTTTTCCGTCAGAAACGCCCAAAATACTCGTTAATACACAAAGTATTGCCTGCGTTTTTTGACATTTCTGACAAAAAATTATCTCGCTGATAATCACAGCCCGATTCAATCAGCGATTACTCAAGGAGCAACCAACCAATGACATTTATAAAAGGAACAGTTACTACACCGCTTGGCTTTGTTGCAAACTCAGTCCACTGCGGTATCAGAAAAAATAAAACAAAGCACGACCTTGCACTCGTATACTGTGAAAAGCCCTGTACGGCTGCAGCAATGCACACAAGCAACCTCGTAAAGGGTGCACCTAACAGAGTTACTGCCGCAAACCTTGAAAACGGTATTGCTCAGGCAATCATCTGCAACTCAGGTATTGCAAACACCTGTGCTGCTGACGGTATTGAAAAGGCAGAGGCTATGTGCTCACTTGCAGCAGATGCGCTCGGTATCAGTGCAAAAGACGTTGTTGTTGCATCAACGGGTGTTATCGGCCCGTCTATCAATATTGAGCCTATTGCAAGCCATATGGGTGTACTTAAGGAAGGCTTAAGCCGCGACGGAGGTCACAATGCCGCAGTTGCAATTATGACAACCGATACTCACGAAAAAGAAGTCTGCGTTAAATTTGAGCTTAACGGCAAAACCTGCTATATCGGTGGTATGGCAAAAGGCAGCGGTATGATTATGCCCAATATGGCTACAATGCTCTGCTTCCTCACAACAGACGCCGCAATCAGTGCAGATATGCTCAAAAAGGCTCTCAACGCAGTAGTCTGTGACACATTCAATATGGTTTCTGTCGACGGTGACACGTCAACAAACGATATGTGCTCTATCCTTGCTTCAGGTCTTGCAGGCAACAGCGAAATCACAGCAGAAGGTGCAGATTTTGACACCTTCAAGGCTGCTCTTTTCGAGGCACTGCGTTACCTCTCACGTGAAATCGCACGTGACGGTGAGGGTGCAACCAAGCTTATCGAGTGTGCTGTCAAGGGTGCAAAGGATATTGCAACAGCTAAAACAGTTGCAAAGTCCGTAATCAACTCATCACTTCTCAAGGCTGCTATGTTCGGTGCCGATGCTAACTGGGGTCGTGTACTCTGTGCTATCGGTTACTCAGGTGCTGAGCTTAACATCAACGGTGTTGACGTTGACTTTGTAAGCTCAAAGGGCAGAATTGCAGTATGCCGTGACGGTGCAGGTATTGAGTTTGATGAGGATATTGCAAAAACAATTCTTCTCGAAAACGAAATCATTATCGATATCACACTCTCCGACGGCAGTGCAGAAGCTACTGCATGGGGCTGTGACCTTACATACGACTATGTAAAAATCAACGGTGACTACCGTTCATAAGAGGTAACAAATGGAAGTTTCAAATTTTGACCGTTCACAGATTCTGGTGCAGGCTCTCCCCTACATACAGAAGTATTACAACAAAATCGTCGTCATCAAATACGGCGGTAACGCAATGATAAACGAAGACCTCAAGCAAGCTGTTATGGAGGATATTGTTCTCCTCTCACTTGTAGGCATCAAGGTCGTGCTCGTCCACGGAGGCGGCCCCGAAATCAACGATATGCTGAAGAAAATCAATAAAGAGAGCAAGTTCGTTGACGGACTTCGTTACACAGACGAAGAAACAATGGAAATAGTCCAGATGGTACTTGCAGGCAAGGTAAACAAAGATCTTGTTGCACTGCTTGAGCAGAAAGGCGGCAAAGCAATCGGCCTTTGCGGTATTGACGGCGGTATGATAAAGGCTGTCAAGCACCGTGAGAAAGATATAGGCTATGTTGGCGATATTACCGATATCAACATCCAGCCTGTGCTCGACGTTATCAACAGCGGCTATATCCCCGTCATTTCTTCTGTTGCAGGCGGTGACCACGCATTCAACGTAAACGCTGACCTTGCGGCTTCACGTATTGCGGCTGTACTCGGTGCAGAAAACCTTATACTTATGACCGATATCGTAGGTCTTCTCCGCGACAAAGACGATGAGAGCACACTTATTAAAGAGCTCAATGTCAGCGAAGTACCTGCACTCAAGATGCAGAACGTCATCAAAGGCGGTATGATTCCGAAGGTTGACTGCTGTGTCGAGGCTGTAAGACGAGGTGTAAAGCACGCAATCATTATGGACGGCAGAGTTGAACACTCCATTCTCATTGAGCTTCTTACCGATGCCGGTATCGGTACAATGTTCCGCTAATAAGGGTAATCGCTGAGTAAAATCGAATGCATAATTCTCAGCGGCTCTTTTCCCGCTATAATTATTCAAAAATGCTCGTTAATACACAAAGTATTGCCTGCGCTTTTTGAATATCCTATCGAAAAAACATCTCGCTGATAATCATACACCAATTTTATCAGCGATTACTAAAAGGACAGAAGATATGAACTTTGAACAGATTAAAGAAATAAACAATTCCTCCGCTATGCCTACCTACGGCCGTTATGACCTCGGTATTGCAAGCGGTAAAGGTGCAATCGCAACTGATTTTGACGGTAAAGAGTATATCGACTTCACATCGGGTATCGGTGTTAACTGCCTCGGCTATGCAGACGAGGGTTGGGCAGACGCTGTTTCTGCTCAGGCTCACAAGCTCAGCCACATCAGCAATCTCTACTACACCGATGCAACTGCTCTTTTCACCGACAAGCTGACAAAGGCTACAGGCTTTTCAAAGGCTTTTCTCGGCAACTCCGGTGCAGAAGCTAACGAGTGTGCAATAAAGGTTGCACGCAAATACAGTTTCGACAAATACGGTAAGGGCAGATACGAGATTATCACTCTGCTCAGCTCTTTCCACGGCAGAACAATGTCCACGCTCACTGCAACCGGTCAGGATGCTCTTCATCCCGATTGCTTTGCTCCCTACAATGCAGGCTTTGTATATTGCGAAAAGGATATTGAGCAGATCAAGGCTGCAATCAGCGACAAGACCTGTGCTGTTATGATGGAAATGATCCAGGGCGAAGGCGGTGTTATTCCGCTTGAAAAAGACTTTGTTAACGAGGTCTGTGCACTTGCCAAAGAAAAAGACCTGCTTGTAATCATCGACGAAGTACAGACAGGTATCGGCAGAACAGGCAAGCTTCTCGCTCACGAAAACTACGGCATAAAGCCCGATGTTGTAACCCTTGCCAAGGGTCTCGGCGGCGGACTTCCGATTGGCGCCTGCCTTTGCACGGAGGCTCTCAGCGGTGTTATGACCGGCGGTACACACGGTTCAACCTTCGGCGGCAACCCGATTGTATGCGCAGGTGCAAGCTACGTGCTCGACAAGGTTAATGACGAAGCTTTTCTTGAAAATGTCAGAGCAAACGGCGAATATATCAGAAAAAAGGTTTCATCCTTCAAAAACGTCAGATCCATACGCGGTATGGGTATGATGATAGGTATTGAAGTTGAGGGCAAAACAGGTGCAGACGTTGTCAAAAAAGGTATTGATAACGGCGTTATCTGCCTTACAGCAAAAACGCTTGTCCGTCTCCTTCCCCCTCTCAATATAACAAGAGAAGAAATCGACCTCGGCCTTGAAAGACTCAAAGCTGCAATAGAAGAATAAAAAAATACGCTGTGTATTGAATCAATACACAGCGATTTTATTATGCTTTAAACCTAAAATATAAATAGCATATTAATGCAAATCTGAACTTAACCATCAAAGCCATAATTTTCTCTTTTGCAGATTCAAAAGGTAAATCAAAACCGAGTCGCTTATAGCTGTCAACCAGCCAGTCTGCCTTCAGAATTCTTTTTACATTGCGGTATGTTAACCCTTCAGGAGAATTGATGCAATTATTTAAAACCATCTGAAATATACGGGTAACGTAGTAAACAGACATATCATAATTATACGAAGTCAGATTATCAAAACAGCTTTTTCTTATATTATACTGACACTGCAAATCACTTTCCAGATTTTCTTTGAATTTTCTTCTCATGGCACTGTCTGCGTTATCAATTCTGTAGTGATAACCTGCATAGTCCAGTGCAATCACTCTTTCAGCCTTTGCAACAGCAAGAATGTTCAGTGCAGTATCTTCACCCGTTTTCATACCATCCGGAAAAAACAAATCATTTTTCTGCAAAAAATCTATTTCAAAAAACATACGGCATGAGTAGCATATATCATTTGAAGTATGAATTTTTCCGTGATTCTTCACCAGAGTCATACCGTCTGTAAGTTTATTTTTTTCAAATTTTGTTTTGATTATATCGCTGCAAGGCTCAGAAATATAATCAGTGATAATAAGTTCAGGCTCAGAATCCCGTATGCATTGTACTGCATTAGAAAAAAAGTCAGGTGACACCCAATCATCGCTGTCAACTTTAGAAAAATACCTGCCCTTTGATATTTCGTATCCTTTTTTGCAAGCTGACACAACTCCACCGTTTTCTTTATGTACAACCACAATTCTCTCATCAATCTTTGCCCATTTGTCGCAAATATCACCCGAAGAATCAGTTGAACCGTCATTCACAAGAATAATTTCAATATTTTTTTCATTCTGTTGCACAAGAGACTTTACGCACTCATCCAAATATTTTTCTGCGTTATATACAGGCACGACAACAGAAAAAAGCGGAGTTTCATACGCCATATTCCATAATCTCCATTTTTTAAAAATAGTATTGATTTTACCTGAATTTAAACTATAATAAATATATTATATGCTGTGCATTTTTGTCAAGAATTAATGTTTCCGGAGTTGATTACCATTAACATCAAAAAAAGAAAAAGCGGCGTGCTTATGCACGTATCATCTCTGCCGGGTGAATACTCAATCGGCAGTTTCGGTAAAGAAGCAAAGCAGTTTGTAGATTTTCTTTCAGACTGCGGTTTTTCAATGTGGCAGGTGCTTCCCTTCTGCCTTGTTGACGAGTGTAACTCGCCTTATAAGTCATATTCAGCTTTCGGCGGTAATCCTTATTTTGTCGACCTGCCGACTCTTTTTGAGCAGGGACTTCTCACCAAAGAAGAAATCGACTCCTGCCGTCAGCAGACACCTTACAGTGCCGAATACGTAAGGCTTTACCACACACGCACTGCCGTACTTATGAACGCATCAAAGCGTGCCGATATCTCACTTAAAGAAAAGGTCGAGGCATTCATCAAAGAAAACGTATACCTCGAGCAGTTCTGCCGCTTTATGGCACTCAAAAAAGCTAACAGTGAAAAGCTGTGGACAGAATGGGAAACCGACACAATCGATGAAAACGTACTGTTTATGTGGAAATTTATCCAATATGAATTTTTCACACAGTGGGCTGAAATCAAAGAATATGCCAACAGCAAAGGTATCAGCATAATAGGCGACATACCGATTTACGTATCGTTCGACAGCTGTGACGTATGGGCAAACAAAGAGCAGTTTCTGCTTGATAAAGACAATGTTCCCACTTGCGTTGCAGGTGTACCGCCCGACTATTTTGCTGAGGAAGGTCAGCTCTGGGGCAACCCGATTTATGACTGGAAAAAGATGCAGGATGACGGCTTCAAATGGTGGCGTGCAAGACTCAGCCATAATCTTACAACGTTTGACGCAGTACGTATCGACCATTTCAGAGGCATTGAAAGCTACTGGAGCGTTGACGGTAACGCAACTACAGCCAAAAACGGCAAGTGGATAAAAGGTCCCGGTGAAGCCTTTGTTGATATGGCAAAGGAGATTGCAGGCGAAAAGCTTATTATCGCAGAAGACCTCGGTGACATCACGCAAGAGGTCATCAACCTTGTTGAATACAGCGGCTTCCCCGGAATGAGGGTGTTCCAGTTCGGTTTCCTTTCCGATAACGACAATCCACATCAGCCACACAACTATACAGATAACTGCATCGCCTATACGGGCACACACGATAACAATACTCTGCTCGGCTATGTGTGGGAGCTTTCGGACGATGCCCGCAGAGGTATGCTCGAATACTGCGGCTACACCTCACCCGACTGGAACAACGGCTATCAGAGCATAATACAAACCATTTTTGCTTCTCACGCAGATACTGTAATTCTGCCTATTCAGGATTTGCTCGGCTACGGCTCAGACACACGTCTCAACATTCCCGGCAAAGCCGACGGCAACTGGCAATACCGTGTAACAGCCGACCAGTTAAATTCAATCGATAAAAAACGTTGGCAAAGACTCAACTACCTTTACAGACGCTAAAAAATTAAGGCTTACGAATTTTTCGTAAGCCTTTTCCTTTTAGTTACATCCGCCGAAGATACGGCAGTTATGTGCACAGCCGGTGGGTGTTACCGCGCAGCCGCCAAGTGCTGTTTCACGAAGCTCAGAGGGAAGTTTACAGCCTACTCGGTACATCGCCTGCATCATCTCGGTAAACGGCACAACGGCCTTGATACCGCTGAGTGCCATTTCCGCACAAGTGATTGCGTTTGCAGCACCTATCGCATTTCTGCTCTGGCACGGTGCTTCAACAAGACCTGCAATAGGGTCACATACAAGACCGAGCAGATTACTCAGTGCTATCGAAGCTGCATCAAAAGCCTGCTCTGCCGTGCCGCCCATCATTACAACAGCCATAGCAGAAGCCATAGCAGAAGCTGAGCCTACCTCAGCCTGACAGCCTGCCTCAGCACCCGAAACACTTGCGTGCTTCATAAGCAGATATCCTACAGCACCTGCGGTAAACAGTCCGTCAAGCAACGTTTTTTCATCGAGATTAAACTCCTCTTCAAGTGCAAGAAGCACTGCCGGCACAACACCTGAGGAGCCTGCTGTCGGTGCGGCAACAATTACGCCCATTGACGCATTGACTTCGGGCACAGCCTGAGAATAAATAAGTGCTCTTGTCATAACAGAGCCGCAGATTGATTTACCCTGCTTTGCGTGCTCGCTGAGCTTTGCTGCTTCACCGCCTATGAGTCCGCCTGTAGATGGTAACACTTTGCTTATCGGCTTATGTGCGGATTCACGCATTATATTAAGTGCCTTTTTCATACGAAGCTCTACCGTTTCGGCATCGGTTTCACCGCATACGATTTCTCGCTGTCGCATCGCATCTGCAATCGTCGTTTTTTCGCAAAGCTTCAGTAATTCTTCAGCTGTATGAAAATCCATATCCGCACCTCCTTATCTCTTTACAAGCATAATATCTTCAATGGCTGTGTTTTTCTTTATTTCTTCAACAGCCGCCTCAGAAATTGCTTCGTCTGATTCAACTATAGTATAGGCAAGTCCGCCCTTTTCCTCACGGAAAACTCGAAGATATGCTATATTTACACCGTAATTACTCAGCACTGTAGTGATACCTGCAACAACGCCCGGGTAGTCACGCTGAATAACGATAAGTGCGTGAAACTCACCCGTAAAGTATACCTTTACACCGTTGATTCGTGTCAGCCTTACTTTACCGCCGCCGAGTGATTCACCGCGCACAAACAGTTTTCTGCCGGAGAATCCCTCAACCTCCATATCAACAGTATTGGGATGAATATCGTCATCCTCATCAGTTGCGGCACACTCGAAGCTGAAATCAAGCCCTGCCGCCTCAGCAAGCTCAAACGAATCACGTATTCTTTCATCATCAGTCTCAAAGCCTAAAATACCGCCGACAAGTGCTCTGTCCGTACCGTGACCTTTATATGTTTTTGCAAACGAGCCGTAAAGAGTAAATTTAATACGCCTTACCTTCTCGCCTATCATCTTCTTAGTAAGCAGAGCGATAGATGCCGCACCTGCCGTATGTGAGCTTGAAGGGCCGACCATATTCGGACCTATTACGTCAAACACGCTGATAAAAGCCATAACCACATCTCCTTTTACAAGGTAAATATATCATAAACAAAGTACAATTACAATCACTATTATACCGTTTCACAGCTTTTTTCACAAAACCAAAGCAATACGTAAAAGAATTTTTTTGCATTTTTGGTCTGATTTTTTTTGCAAAAACTGTATACATAAATCAAATTTTGTGCTAAAGTAATTATGTTAATTTTGATACAGGGAGTTGTTCAGAATGAAAAAACTTTACGAAGGCAAAACAAAAGACGTTTATGAGCTTGACAACGGCAACGTAATGCTCAAGTTTAAGGATGACTGCACAGGTAAAGACGGCGTTTTCGATCCCGGTGAGAACACAGTCGGTCTTACAATCGAAGGTATCGGTAAGGCAAACCTCAAGTCCTCTATCCACTACTTTGAGCTTCTCAAGGCTGCAGGCATCAAGACTCACTACGTAAGTGCAAACATCGACGATGCTACAATGGAAGTTCTTCCCGCAACCGTATTCGGTCACGGTCTCGAAGTTATCTGCCGTCTTGTTGCTACAGGCAGCTTCATCCGCAGATACGGCGAGTATATTGAGGACGGCACAGTTCTTGAAGGCGGCTACGTAGAGTGCACATTCAAGAACGATGCAAAGGGCGATCCGCTTGTTACAGGCGAAGGCCTTGCAGCACTCGGCGTTATGACTCCCGCTATGTTCGAGAGCATGAAGGAGCAGACACTCAAAATCACAAAGATCGTTGCTGATGACCTCAAGTCAATCGGTCTTGATCTCTGGGATATCAAGTTTGAGTTTGGCTACAACAACGACGAGGTTATCCTCATCGACGAAATTGCTTCCGGTAATATGCGTGTTTACAAGGACGGCGTTATTGTCGATCCCGTTGAGCTTACAAAGTACATCAACGAGAGATAATTACAAACCGCAAATTCACAGAGCACACTTCAGTTATGGAGTGTGCTCTGTATTTTTAACCTATGTAAACCAAAGTTTACATTAAATATCAACTATTTTTTATAAGTCAAACCAAAGTTGATAGACTTTATAATCTGTTGATATATAATTATATTGTTGCAATATGCTTTTTCGTCAGCAGAAATAAAAATATCAGGTTCAGTTGACGGATAATCACGGTATATGCTATGCTTGTCATATAAGGTTTACATTATAAAAAGAATTCGGTTTACAAAATTTTTTAAAATTGCCAAGTTAAGTTGGTTGAATTTCCCTTCAATAAGCACTACAATTTATTTATCAACTTTTGAGGAGGAGAACAATGTCTATCGCTGACAGAATACTCAGACTGAGAAAGGAAGCAGGACTTTCGCAGGAAGCTTTTGCTGAAAAGCTCGGCGTTTCACGCCAATCGGTTTCAAAATGGGAAACAGGCAGCGTTACACCTGACCTGAATAAACTTATGACTATGTGCGAACTTTTCGGAGTTAGCAGTGATTACATACTGTACGGCAAAGAAGAAACTCCGACAGCATCCGAAAAAACTGCACCCGAGCTTGAAGAAATATATATCGGTGACGATCCTGAAGCAGAAATGCCTGAAGATAAAAAGGAAGACAATAAAGACGATGAGCCTTCACGTAAAACAAAAATCAGAGCCGTTGCCATTGTGCTTGCCGCCTGTCTTCTGTTTGTTGCAATAATCCCTCTGCCTCTTGGCGGTTACAAGCGTCTGTGGGCAAAACTTCACGAAGACCCTGTAACCTATCCGTACGTGCTTGTGCACGGTATGGGCGGCTGGGGTGAAAGTGCAGGAATCAACTCCATCTCACCTTACTGGGGCTCAACCACAGGCAGTCTGTCAGGCTATCTTCGCGGTGAGGGTTACAAGGTATACGAAGCCACTGTAGGTCCGTTTTCAAGTGCGTGGGACAGAGCCTGCGAATTATATGCACAGCTCACCGGTACAACAGTCGATTACGGTGCCGCTCACAGTGCTGAGCACGGACACGACCGCTACGGCAAAGTTTACACCGCACCGCTGTATGCAGAATGGTGCAAGGAAACCGACGGCAGACAGCTTCAAAAAATTAACCTTATCGGTCACAGCTTCGGCGGCAATACCGTCAGAATGCTTGCAAGTCTTATGGAATACGGCAGTGAAGCCGAGCAACAGGCAAGCCCTGATAATCTGTCACCGCTGTTTGAAGGCGGCAAAGGCAACTGTATAAACAGTGTTACTACCCTCTGCTCACCCCACAACGGTTCTACACTTTACTACGTTGTTGACAGAGATAAGCTCATTCCCTCTATGCTCGGTCTGCTTCAGGTAGCAGGCGGCGTAACAGACGCTATCGACGGCGGAATGATAGATTTTCAGCTTGAGCATTTCGGTATTTTTTCAGGCTCAGGTAATACTGCATCGCTGCTCAATGACAGCTTTATGAATGGTACAGACAATGCCTTTTACGACCTCTCACCGCACGGTGCAAAAGAGCTGAACGAAACCATAAAAATAGTTGACAGCATTTACTATTTCTCATACGCATACTGCACAACCGAAAAAGCACCGCTGACAGGTAAGCAGACGCCGATATTATCCACTATGATTGTGCTTATGCCAATAGCAAGAATGATAGGCACGTACACCAATACCGACGCTGATGCACCCGTAAAAATCGACGAAAGCTGGCTGCCCAACGACGGCCTCGTAAACGTTGTTTCAGCACGCTATCCGAGCGGTGATGAATACGTCGACTACACAGAAGATACCGAAATTACACGCGGAATCTGGCACGTATTTCCGACACTTACAGGTGACCACGGAGCTGTAATAGGAATGAACGGCAATGTTCAGCAGACACGTACGTTTTACACTGACCTTATCACAATGATTGACAGTCTGCCCAGAACAAAATAAAAACAGAGCCTTACAGATGCGTTTCTGTAAGGCTCTTATTTCTGTATTCACTTAAATCCTTATTGCCAGTAATCTACGTCGTGCTTAAGGTCAATGCTTGCCTTTTTAAATTCAGGGTCTTTGCCCTCTTTACGCTGTAACTCATAATCCTTGAGAGCGCGTATCGCATACTTGCTGAGTATGATTATTACGGGCATATTGATAAGTGCCATAGCACCCATTGTTATATCTGCAATACCCCAGAGCAGCTCTGCATTAAGACCTGCACCGACAAAAATAATAAGTGAGGCTACAATATAATAAATACGCATAAACGTCTTGCTTGGCATCTTTTTGAATATAAAGAACCAGCTTCTGTCAACGTAGTAGAGATTACCGAGAAGAGTTGTAAATGCAAAGAGTATCATCGCAACCGTAATAAATACAGGTCCGAAACCGCCGAGAGTTTTTGAAAGAGCAGCCTGAACGTAGGTTGCACTTTCATCGAAATTGCCGGGCTCAACACCCGAGCACATACACATAAATGCTGTTGCAGAACAAACAAGAATCGTATCAATAAAAACTGAAAGCACCTGAACAAGACCCTGCTTTACGGGATGCTTTACATCAGCAGAAGCGGAAGCGTTAGGTGCCGAACCGACACCCGCCTCGTTACTGAAAAGTCCTCGCTTGATACCGTACATAATACACGAGCCCGTGAATCCGCCGAAAATTGCTTTAAGGTCGAAAGCTTCGGTAAATATACGTACAAACACATCGGGCAGAGACTTTATGTTGAGCACTACAATAACAAATGCAACAAGAATATAAGCAACACCCATTATCGGCACCATAAAGCTTGTAACCCTGATTACTCGCTTACCGCCGCCTATAAGGCAGTATCCGACGAGCACGGCAAGCACAAGACCGATTATCCACGGAGTTGTTTTCGCATCATAAAAGCTGTAAGCCGCAAAGGTTGACTGCAGGTTGTATGAGCCGAGCATATTGAAACCTACACCGTAGGTAAGAATAAGAAATACGGTGAATACAATCGCAAGCGGTCTGCACTTGAGTGCGGTCTCGATATAATAAGCAGGACCGCCGTAGCTTGTGCCGTCCTCACCGCGTTTCTTGTATATCTGTGCAAGCGTACTCTCGATAAGTGCAGATGCTGAGCCGATAAGTGCAATAACCCACATCCAGAAAACCGAGCCGAAGCCGCCTGCAATAATTGCAGAAGCAACACCTATAATATTACCTGTACCGACACGTGATGCAGTAGATACCATAAGTGCCTGAAATGAAGAAACACCCTTGCCGTCCTTCGGTTTTTCGGTTACCGCCTTAATCTGCTCACCGAGCAGTCTGAACGGTGCAAATCTTGTACGGAAGGTAAAAAAGATACCGCCGATAACAAGCAGTGCCACAAGCACGTAGGTATACATCGCATCGTTAATACCGTTGACTATGTTCTCGATAAAAGTCATAAAATTCCCTCTTTTTCTATACTTCGCAAAAATCCTTGCCATTATACCACACTACAACACCCAAAGCAAGAAAAAAGCACCCTCACGGGTGCTGATTTTTATTATAAATAATCTCTTATATCTACCGCAAGCCGTTCCTCAAGGTTGATAAGCCTCTTTGTAATATCTTTAGATACTTCGTCTGCAGCTTCATATTCGTTCAGGTAACGGTTGAGCGACTTTACTCCCATATTGCATCCGTCCGTCATAAGGTCAGCTATTGTTGCGTCAGAGTCGTCAACTGCCATCTTAATCCCCGTCTTCATCCACGACATACCCTGTGCAACAGGGTTGGGATTTTTCCCGTCATCGTGATATTTATCAAGCAGCTCTCTAATCTCTTCACCGAGCTTTTCGTGCTCTTTCTTGCAGTCTGTCAGGTATTTCTCAAGCGAATCACTCTTAACGTGACCGAGCACGTCTTCAATAGATTTAATGCCCATTTTTACACCTGCATCGCATTCGCGAAGCAGCTTTACGGTATCCTGTTCAATCATATGACAAAACTCCTTCTATTCAAGATAAAAGGAGTTTTGGTTACATTATGCGTTTTTAAACATCAGAGCAAGTTTTTTATCGGCATCCGCAAGATTTTTAAGACCGTCAAGAATATTTTCGGACGTATAGCCATTAAGATATCTGTCACTCTCAAGCGTGAAATAACCTTTGTAGTCAATTTCCTTGAGTGCCTTTACAACAGCCGCAAAATCAATACCCATTGACATCGGTATCTGATGCGAATCGTGCCACAAATCGTTATCGTGAATATGCAGTGCCTGCAAACGCGGACCGAGCGCCTTTATCATCTCTACCGCAGTTGTGCCGAGACCTCGCATTTCAGCGTGACCTATATCAAGGCAGGCAACAAAAAACTCATCGTTAACGGCGTCAAGGTGAGCGTTGAAGCTTACAGGATCTGAGCAGGCAGCAGGCGCAGCCTCATCCTTTTCGTCATTCCAGTTCCACATATTTTCGGTTGCGATTTTCACACCGCAATCCTTTGCAAACGGAAGAAGCTCAAAATACATCTGAGCGTTTTCTTTTGCACTCTTATTGTTATCGGGGTGAATTATGCAGATTTTACCGCCTGCCTCTGCAGTGCACTCAATAGCTCTCTTGTAATACGAGCGTATTGCCGCACAGCTTGTCGGAAACGGTGCGTGTGACTGGTTGCAGACAATGCCGTTGTCAAGACCTATCTGCTTTAATTTACGGGCAAAAGCAAGATAACCGTTGCCGGAAAGCGGATGATTATTTTCAAACAAGCGTTGATTACGCCAGTCGTACTTACACATTTCAAACATCGAAAAATCCCAGGCATCAAAACCTGCTTTTGCTATAAGTTCAACAGCCCTCTCTTCACCGACGATTTCGGAAGCAGAGCCTATTTCAGTTGAAATCAACATATTAATCCCTCCGTACCATTTTCTTGATTATAGCATAAATTAACTATAATTGTTTTCGGTATTGTAAATTTTTCTTTTTTATATTAAAATGTTGCTAATATAAATTTTCAGAGGTAGCCGATGAAAACTCTACTCAAAAAAATACTAAGCCCGAAGCTCAGACGAAAAGTACTGAACTTTTTAAACAGGCTGTGGTGTGCTGTGTGCAAATGTCTGCCGCTTCAGAACCGTGCGCTGTTTTATACAATCCGTGCCGACGGTAAGCTTGCCGACAACAGCAAGGCGGTATACGATGCACTCGACACAAAGAAGGTAATATTTGCACATATGCTGCCGCACTCGATCAAAATAAAACCACTCGCCTACTATTACCTACTCACAAGTAAGGTTATAGTCACCGACGACTACGTACGCTATATGCGTGCCGTAAAGCTAAGACCCGAGCAGAAGCTTATACAGATATGGCACGCCTGCGGTGCATTCAAAAAGTTCGGTCTTGACGCACCGTCACAGATTACACGTGAGGAAGAAATCGCAACCCACTCACAGTATACGGCGGTTGCCGTAACTTCCGAAAACTGCAGAAAATTCTATGCCGGTGCATTCGGTGTCAGCAAAGATATCTGCCTGTCTCTCGGTCTGCCGCGTACCGATTCACTTATCAGCGGTAAAGACACAATGCGTAAAAAAACACTGTCTGCTCATCCCGAATTTTCAGGCAAAAAGATTTACCTCTACTGCCCTACTTTCCGTGAAGAAGACGGCAAACAGGTTGAATTTGACCCAAAAATAGATTGGGATGATCTGAGTAAAAATCTTGCTGACGACGAGTTATTCATAATCCGCCGTCACCCGATAATGAAATATTCTCTTATAAATAAAGAATACAGAAATATCATCGACCTGAGCAGTGAATCCACACTTATGCTCACAGCCGCAAGCAGTGCTATCATCACCGACTACTCTTCGGTAATTTACGATGCCTGCCTTATGGACGTACCCTGCGTTTTCTACTGTCCCGATATTGAAAAGTACGAGCGTGGTTTTTACCTCGATTTTCCCGACGGCTTACCCGGTGAAATGACAACTCAAGCAGCAAGCCTGCTTGAAACAATCAGAAAGTCCGTCACTTCACCCGACATAGAAAAAACAGCAAAATTCAAAGCAGACCAGCTCAGTGCCTGCGACGGACACTCTGCAGAAAGAATCGCAAAGTTAATCAAAAAATGGTTATAAAAAATCTCTGAAGTTACAAGTAACTTCAGAGATTTTTTTATCTTTTAATTTTCAGAAAAAGCTTTGCACCGAGCTGAATTATACCGTCGGGCAGAAATCCGAATTTTGATGAGCGTTTGAGAAGTGAAACAACCTTGAAAAGTCTCGGGTCAAGAGTTTCGTTGCCCTTGAATTTCAGCGTTATTTTACCCTTGGGCTTACCACCCTCAACAATCTCAAACAGCGGCATTGACTGCGAATGAAGCTGAGCCGTAAACTCATCATTCATATTCTTTACGCACACGCTGATAAACGGGTTTGCAAGTATCTCTTCCATTGAGAAAAGCGGTTTGCCGATATCCTTTATTTCACGTGCACACTTTACCTTAGTCGCATCCGTCATACGTGCGGTAAGGCTCTCACAGCGTTCGCCTATAAGAGTAATCGCCTCATCATCCTCTGCTTTCCAGAGCATACGGTAAAATTCATTCATAAGTGCAAGGTAGTCTTTGAAAAGAATCTCCTGCAGGTAATCTTCCTTTTTATCCAGTGCATCTTCAAATGAGTTTTCTGCAACTGCATACACAAAATCCATTGACTTTGAAAATTCGCTCACAAGTGCGGAATTAACCTTGTGTGTAACAGAGGCAGAATGTCTGCGGTACATAAATAATGCATCGGCAACGCCCGTAATTTTCGGCTTTACGGTGTGGACAAACTGCATAAAGAACGCACCGTCCTCACTGTAGCGCATAGGCGGAAAACGCACACCGCTTTTCTTGAGAAGCTCTGCTTTGTACACCTTGTTACTTACAAGGAAGTTGCGAAGCAAACGCTTATCATAGCAGTTTATTTCTCTTTCTTTTATAAGCTCATCAACAATCGGGTTATACTGATTCACACCGTCGCCGAAGCTCTGCACCCTGAATATCGCAAGGTCAGCACCCGTTGCACCGAGTGCCGAATAAAGCTTCTCAAACGCACCCTTACTCAGCAGGTCGTCGCTGTCGATAAAGATTATATATTCACCTCTTGCTCGCTCGATACCGTTGTTTCGTGCAGCAGAAACGCCTGCATTCTCCTGATAAACATATACTACCCTACTGTCTTCAGTAGCATAACGCCCGGCAATATCAGCCGTAGAATCCTTTGAGCCGTCGTTGACAACAATTACCTCTATATCCTTTTCAGTCTGTGAAAGCAGGCAATCAAGTGTCTCTTCAATATATCTTTCTGCATTATATGCAGGCACGATTACCGAAAACTTCATTTCGTTTCCTCCTGTAACCATTCAAGCTCATCTGCAGGAATTACGATATAGTTATCGGCACCCTCACCGACTCTGAGATATACGTTTCGGATTCCCGACTGAATAATATTACGTGCACAAAGCGGACACGGCTTAGCCTCATGAATCGAATTATCAGCGGGATTAACACCTGTCAGATACAAATCCGCACCGATAGTCTGCTGACGTGAGCAGTTGAGCAGAGCGTTCATTTCAGCGTGTACGGCACGGCAGATTGCGTAGCCCTCACCCTGGTGCATATCCTTTTCAATACGTTGGCAGGTACCAATTTCGCAACAGTTCTGAAAACCTCTCGGTGAACCGTTGTAGCCCGTTGAAATAACAGCATCATCCTTGACAATAACGGCACCGTACTTGCGTTTGAGGCAGGTGCTTCTGTATGCAAACACCTCGGCACAGTTGAGATATGTGTCAGTTTTTGAAACAAGTCTTCCGTTTTCAGGAAAAACCATTTGTATGCACATCCTTGACAATTATAATAATGCTACTATACCATTTATTGCTGTTTTTTTCAAGGTTACGTAAAGTATACTTTTGATAACCTTGATTAAAAATTTTTCTTATGCTAAAATAAACCTATTCTTAAAACAAAGCGGTGAAAACAATGGGTGAACGAATCAAAAAAGCTATCGGTGTTGAGGGTGACTTCAAAACATCCATACTGCCGATGATAAACTACAGCTACGCAAACATATATATGGGCGGTGCAGGCTACATAATCAGTATGTACTTCACTGTTTTCCTTACCGACGTTGTCAACCTCTCACTCAATCAGGCAGGTATAATCGTTATGCTTGCCACTGTGTGGGACGCTGTGACAGACCCTGTAATGGGTATTATTACCGACCGCACACGCTCTAAAACAGGTAAGCACCGCCGTTATCTGCTCTGGGGTATTCCGCTTATGGTTCTTTCATATACACTGCTGTGGAATTCCTACGGGCTCGACGGTAAAAACAGCCCCGCAATCGCAATGCTCTACTTTGTACTTGTATATATGCTGTACAAAACTGCCTACACGGTAATCGGCGTACCTCACACAGCAATGCTGCCCGAGCTTGCACCCGAGTACAATCTGCGTACCCAGTACAACTCCGTCGGCTATCTTTTCAACTCAGCAGGTATGGTGCCCGCCTTCGGTATTGCCGTGCTTGTGCTCTCTCTCTTCGGCTCGGGCGATAATATAACGTCCGCATCAAAAGCACCGTTCCTCGTTATCGGCATCGTGCTGTCATTGTTCTTCGGCTTTGCCGTATTTATGACCTATGCCAAAACCCGCGAGCCGAGCTCACTCAACAACAAGCACGAAAAACTCGACGTAAGATATATAATAAAAGAATACGTCCTTGTATTTAAAAACCGCTCATTCCGTCAGTACTTCTTTATGAGCCTTGCATATCAGTTTGCAACGGGCTTTTATGCTAACTCCAAGGTTTACTACATCAAATATCTTGCCAACCAGTACAGCGGCTACGCTCTTTTCAATGCCGTTGCAGGTGTTGCCGAGGCGGCAGCTTTTCCGCTCAACTACGCACTCACGATGAAGCACGGTAAGAAAAAATGCGGCAACATCGTCACACCCCTTATGGTTGCAGGCCTTGCGATAGGTCTTGTTATGCAGTCGGGCGGCTCATTTTTCTGGTGTGCTCTGATGATGCTGAGTATGATTCTCTATCCATTCGGTATGTCGGGTCTCGGCTTTGTATCAACCAATATTTTCCCCGACCTTACCGACGTTGATGAAATGATTACCGGCAGACGCAGAGAGGGTGTTATCTCAACCTTCAGCACGCTTATCAAAAAGAGTATCAGCGGTGTTATGGCGGCTTTGGTAGGCTTCACGCTTCAGGGCTTCGGTCTTATCACGGGTGACACTGTTTCAGATTACGAAAAATCAACAGGACTGCTGTTTGAGCAAAGTGCATCAGCCGTCACAGGTGTACGTATATGCGTAGCAGTCATTCCGATTGTTGCCGCACTCATTTCTCTTATTCTTCTCAAGCGTTTCCGTATGACCAAGGATGACCACACGATGATTCGTGCGGCAATCGCAACCAAGCACAAATACGGCAGCGTAACACTGACAGACGAAGAAAAGAAACGCTGTGAGCTTATAAGCGGACAGAAATTTGAAAACACGTGGCTCGGTAAATTCTCTGACAATGGCGAAACACATTACCTCGACCGTGACGAAAACGGCAAATACATAATTCTTGAACAGATGAAGGAGGCAAAGGAAAATGCCTGATATCACAAAGAAACATCCCGACAAAAAAGAAAAAAACTTCAAAAACTCTCTGCTTGACTTTCTGTTTTATCTCGTGCAGTGGACATGGGGCTTGCCCGTAAACTTAGTCGGCGGCATCGTGTTTCTTATCTGCACAAAAATAAAGAAGCGCCGTTATCAGCGCTTCGGCTACTCATATATTGTTTACCTGCCGTGGAAATCAGGCGGGCTTTCACTGGGTCTGTTTATATTTATGAAAGACCAGCACAAGAGCAAAAAATGGACGTATAATACCCGTATCCACGAATACGGCCATACCTGGCAGTGTCTGCTTCTCGGTCCGCTTTACTACATAGTAATCGCTCTGCCCTCTGCAATATGGTGCAACTTCTTCGCAGGCTACCGTAAGAAAAACAACGTATCTTACTACAAGCTCTACTGCGAAAGCTGGGCAAACGCCTGGGGACAGAAAGCAACAAAAATGGAAATGATAAAAGAATAGAAGAAAGGGCAGAACAATCCCACCTTTGTTCTGCCCTATATTTATACTTAATTATATTTTTTATCAATCACCCGCTTTCCGACTTTCATACTTTTTACATACGGCTGCGGCATTGCCGTAGGTATCAAAATTAAGCTCTACTATTCCTACAGATTTTGAGCCGTCGGTATATTCAAGGGTAAAAGTAATAACGTCATTAAAAGTTGAAAACGGAGTGTTGGGATTCTCCTCAAAAGCACTTATAATTTCATCTGTATAGTCCCAATAAAAGCCTGCTGTTGTCGGGTCAAACTCCTCACCGTTTACGGTTATATCATCGCCGTGTAATGGTGCTGAAAAATCTCGCTTGCCTGAAGAAAAGACCATCTGACCGTAGGGAGAAGTATTTTTGACATTTATGCTCTTTAATGTTTTATCCTGCTGTATAACAAACCTGAATTCGTTTACCGAGCATATAACCATATAAAGCTTATCCGTTGCAACAATACTGCTTCTGCCGAAAGAAAAATCCTCTTTATCTGCATAGGTATTCAGTTCATCATTCATTTTGTGAAGCAGACTCTTTTTATCGGTTTCGCTCATTCCGTTTATATCATAAGTTTTAAAGTAAACTCCGTACGGATAAGCGTCATCAACCTCAAGTGTTTTTGTTGCTACGGTTGCTTCGCCTTTATATTCCTCTGCACTTGCCACTATAATAAATGCATCCATAATGTCGGGCATTATACTGTTACCTGTCGTATCGGCTTTTCCTCCGTCCGCATTATCCGTCACCTTGCCGTACATTCCGACTCCGACAACAAGTACCGCAACAAGGCACAAAGCCGTAACACTTCTTACAATCCTTTTCGGCTTTACCGTATTTGTTTTGCCCTCGGCAATTTTTGATTTCAGCCTTGTTTTCATATACAAATCAGGCTGAATATCATCTATATATTTTACTAACTCTTCCTTTTTCAATTTTCATAATCCTCCAAACTGAGTTTTAACATTTCTCGGCCGCGTTGCAAGCGCTTTTTTACGGCAGATTTTCCGATTTTAAGTAGACTCGAAATTTCTTCTACAGTGTATCCGCTGTAATAATACAGGAATATTACAATCTTGTATTTTGGCGGCAAAGCAATAATGCTCCGCTCAATATCCTGCTTGGTGTCATTATCGGGCTGTGTCATTACGGGAAAATCGTCAATGTCAGGATTTTTTCTTTCGTGTTTTCTGAGCATATCAAGGCAACAGTTCTGCGTTGTTCTTATAAACCACGCCTTTTCGTGCTCTTTATTATTAAAATTCTTCCTTGTCAGCAGATACTTGGAAAAAACTTCCTGCAATACATCTTCAGCATCGCTTGCACTGTTAAGATATAAAAAAGCTATTTTGTACAGCATACTGCCGTAGCTGTTATACTTTTCTTCAAATTCTTTTTCAAAGTCCCGGGCTTTCATAACTTCCTCCTTTCACTTATAAAACGAATGAAGTCGGCAATCGGTGACATAAATATTCTTTTTATTGCAACACTCAATTAATTGTGCTATTATTTTAGCATAAAAATACACTTATTAAACAAGGTGATTATATTGAACGTTATCTACGAAAAAGCCAGAATAGGAATTGACAAAGCTCTGCTCAGCGTGGGCAGAGGTGTTTACAATATGAGCGGCGGCAAACTTGCAAAGATTATGTTTACCGCAAGCCTTGATATTCCCAATGTCGGCACAGACGTAAAAATAATCAGCGAAGATGAAGACAGCGTAACAATCGCAAAGTTTGACAAAAACGGCAAAATCGTTGACAAAGGCTTCAGAATAATATCTTCTACAGACTTTCACTTCGGCGATGACCCCAAGCTTCGTGACAAGTGTCTGGGAATGTTTATGAAGCATATTGCCGACACAAAGCCTGACCTTGTTGTGCTCACGGGTGATATAATTCTCGGCAAATATCAGCATTTTGACGCAGTTCAGTTTGCACAGTTTATGGAAAAAATCGGCGTTTACTGGGCATTCACATTCGGCAACCACGAGGCAAGAGAAGAAAAGGGCAGATTCAAAGAGCTGCTTATGAAGTGCCAGACCACATTCCCCCACTGTCTTGCAAGGCAGGGTAAAAAGGAGCTTTTCGGTCTTTGCAACTACTGCATCAATATACTTAAAAACGAAAACGAAATACTCAAAACGCTGTTTATGCTCGACTCGGGCAGAGATATAATCGACGAATACCGTGACGAGCATGGCTGTCCGTGGGAATATACGTCGTACGATTTCATCAAAAACAACCAGATGAACTGGTACGAAAACAAGCTCAAAACACTCGGGGCAAAATACGGCGAAGTAAAATCGTTTATGTATATGCACATTCCGATTCCCGAGTACGAATACGCTGTAATTCAGGATGAAAACAATAAATTCGGTTTCACAGACAAGTGCGAGATTCTCTACGGCGGTGTATACGAATCCGTCGGCTGCTCAAAGCACAACAGCGGTCTTTTCGCTCTTATAAAGAAGCTCGGCAGTACCGAAGCAATGTTCAGCGGTCACGACCACGTAAACGACTTCTGTGCGGTATATGACGGTGTCTATCTCGTATACAATCAGTGCGGCGGTTACGAAACCTACACTCTCGAAGAGAAAACAGGCTGGGACGAAGAAAAATGGATTCAGGGTGTAACTATGACAGATATCGCCCCCGACGGCTCATTCAGAATCAGCCCGAGATATAACAGAGATTATCTGTAAAATCAATAAAATACATCAAGGCTCCGTACGGAAACTATCCGTGCAGAGCCTTTGTTATTTATCCTGTTTAAAAACCTCCCCTGTGCAAGAGGAGGTGGGTCGGCATTTGCCGACTCGGAGGGGTTGTTCGAGAAGCCACACCCTATTCAATACGTCCGATTTGACAACTGATATTTTACGTTCAAAAATTACAAAAGCATTACATTTATCGAAAAACGATAAAAATATATTGACATTCATCAATTACGGGTGTATTTTATAGGCAAAGGAAGAAAATATAAACGGAGGTTTTTGATATGCTAAAAATATCAACCAAAGCATCAATCAATTTGTCAATCGCCATATCCGCACTCTTTTTTGTACTGTGTATTGCAGGTGCCTTTATCCTGCCAACGCTCGTACCTTTACTTATTGAAATGCCCGACAACATAGGCAGTCGCGACGGCATAAGTGATTCGAGTCGCACACTTGTCATGCTCACATCCTACCTCATTCTTGCCGATATGTTTGCGGCAAACTGCTTCCTTTTCACCCTGCTCCAAAGGGTCAAAAAAGGCTTGGTTTTCACTGATAAAAGCGTATTTCTTATCCGCAGTGTTTCGTGGTGCTGTTACATAATATGCCTGCTGTTTATTGTTCTCGGCTTTTATTTTCAGCTTGCTTTTGTCGTGTCTTTTCTTGCGTTTTTCCTTGGACTTTGCCTGAGAGTAACCAAAAACGTTATTGACGAAGCAACACAAATCAAAAACGAAAACGATTTAACAGTGTAATAAGGGAAGATGATAAATGATAACAATAAATCTTGACGTAATGATGGCAAAACGCAAAATGTCACTCAACGAGCTTTCCGACAAAGTCGGCATAACGCTCGCCAACCTTTCCATACTCAAAAACAACAAAGCAAAGGCGATAAGGTTTTCTACACTCGATGCAATCTGCAAAGCACTCGACTGCCGCGTAGAAGATATAATCGAATACACACCCGACTGATATCTAACAGAGTTATTATGAAAAAAAGGATATACGTTTTATTTTGTTTATTATTATTGTTTTTTCTTTTTCTCGGGTTCAGCAGATTTATTAACAAAGAATTTGCTGTAAGAGTATGGGATAATACCAAAACAGTATTCACCTATAACGATAGCTATTATCGTGAAGAAAAAGATGTTCCGGGCACATACTTTCATAAATCCGTTATTGAAAACAAAAAAATATATGTTTCAGACAGTAATAATATTTGGGATAAATTTTTTGCCGAAGACTGCTTGTTGTATGCAGATGATCCTAACAACTATTTTGTGTTTGGGCAAGTACATACTTTTTCAGCCTGCACATATGTACGTGAGGATTTTACTTATCCTACTCCTTCTGAAAATAGTATAAAAATGATTTTCATCAATGAAGATTTAGGATATCCACTCAATAGTTCTATTTACGAAACAACTAACATTGATGAAATCAATAAGATCGTTTCGTGGATTTCAAAATGTAACGATGGTGATATCTTACCGGACTACATTGAAAATGTTTGCGGTTTGTCTGATAGATGTTATCTTTATGCTGATTATGATAAATTGCCATTAGTTCAGGCATTAGGCTACTTCGATATGGATGAGATGGGAAACTTAAGATTTTTCAAATTGGAAAATGTTTGTTAATTTATATTGGATAATAATTGTTTGGTTCAACAGACTATATGAACGCTCAGTCTGAATAAAAGGAAGGTGAAACAATGAAAAAATCTAAAATAAAAAAAGTATTGATAACAATTCTTATTTTGTTAGGTATATGGTTTACAGTTTTGATTGTTCTTTGCACTGACACATATCTTGATATGCGTAAAAAATGCAACGAAGATCAGACTTTGGTTTCTCCGACCGGAAACTACGTTGCCGAAATTGATAACTCTTATTACGGCTTCTTTTGGGGAACTATATCCGACGTAACTGTAACAAGTTCAGACGAAATCACTGTCATAAAGTTTAACGGTGAACCCGGAGCAGATTTTTATTGGAGCAAGAACACTGATGTTTTCTGGATGCTCTCACGTGATATAGGTATATACGCATATACAATAGAGGGCAATGAATATACCGAATATCATATCAAAAAAGCCGGTGATAAATTCTGTTTAGAAAACAAAAATGAAGATATTGAATATAACATTAATGAAATTCCTGACAGTATTATTGACTATATGAACACTCATTATGAATAAAAGAAAGGAGAAAATCAATGGAAAACAATATTAATAACAACAAAAGCCTCGAAGAGCTTGTCGGTATGCTTGTTGAAAAGAAAATAGAAGAGCTTGCAGAAAAAAAGCTCAGGCAAAACGAAACACCAAAAGCAACGCCTCAGCCTACCGTAACACCACTTGCTCAACAAGCCCCCGTAATCAACAAGCCCTTTTACCCCGAAGCCGTACCTGTAGCTCAACCGCTGGCTATACCGACTGCACAGCCAAATCCTGAAAAAGCAAAGCGAAGCTTCACCGCATCCGAAACCGTTTTCGCATGGCTTTCATACATTTTCGCCTACCTCTTCTGCAGGTCGGTACATACCGCATCAACACCACTCGGCTCAACTCTTTTTATCGTAATACTCTTTGCCGCTACAGGTGTTTTCCTGCACGCAATCAAACGCAAACCTAATATCACGGCAAGTGCTGTCGCAATCTCTGCCGTAACCGTTTCACTCTCATTTGTTTTTTCATCAAATACATTTATCCACTTTTTCGCTTTCAGCTATGCCGTTATCGCCTATTGCTACTTCGTCTATGCTTCGGCAGGCAGCAAATTCAAAGCGAGCTTTTCAAATTTCATAATTGCTGATTTTCTCAAAAGTGCGGTTTTACTTCCGATAAAATATATAAGTAAAATCGAAATGCTGCGTGCGGTATTTCAAGGAAAAACAAAGAAAAGTATGGGCTTTTTACTCAAGCTCATAATCGGTCTTGCAGTAGCTGCAATCCCCACAGCGGTTGTACTTCTGCTTCTGCTCTATGACGCATCTTTTGAAAGCCTTATCAACCGCATATTCGACTTTGATATAGTCACCGTCTTATCGCACGTTGCAAGCCTTTTTTATGCGGTATTTATAGGTGCATTTATTTACAGCATCTATATTTCTTCCGTTGACGGCAGAGATATTGATTTTCTTACAGAAGAAACAATCAGACAAAGAGAAAGTAAAATCCGCTTTTCACCTGTCGCAACCTCTGTTGCGGCATCTGTACCGTTGCTTGCAGTTTATGTAATATTCTTCATATCACAGTGGAAATATTACATTTCAGGCTTTACCGGTGTTCTGCCGGAAAATTTCAGCTACGCAGAGTATGCACGGGAAGGCTTCTTCCAGCTTTGTGCCGTATCTGCCATAAATCTTGTAATTATATCCCTGATAATCGCATTCTCAAAAAAGAGCAGATTTTACAGTCTCTCAATCAAAACTCTCACCTGCGTTTTTTCAGCCTTTACGCTTGTGCTTATAAGCACCGCTATTGCCAAAATGGTAATGTATATCAAATGCTACGGTCTCACCCAGAAGCGAATTTACGCAACGTGGTTTATGGCTGTACTCGCTTTGGTGTTTATCGCCATTGCACTCAGCAGATTTATACCTAAAATCAAAATCGCAGCTGTTTCATCAGCAATATTGGTTATCGCTTTTGCAGGTCTTTCGCTTTGCAATGTTGACAGTATTATTGCAAAGTACAACGTAGACCGCTACCTTGACGGCACACTGCCAACGGTTGACGTCGCTGCGCTCAACAACCTAGGCGATGCCGCCGTGCCCGATATGGTTCGCCTTGCAAAGTATTATGATAAAGAGTACGGTACCGATATAACCGAAAAGTTTTCAATTTTCGAGCATCATCCGACTGATTATCTTGAACTGAGACAGGCACTTGTAAGAGCACAGCAGGCTGAACGTAACGACTCTGTATTCGGCTTTTCTCTCAACTCAATGCGAGCTGAAAAAGCCCTCGAAGAATTGGGCGTAATCAAAACCGCTGAAAAACCGGTAATATTTTATAACGATTAAAAAAACCCGACTTCTCCCTATGAGAAGTCTGATTTTTTCACAAAACATAATTTATCTGTTCATCATCAATAAGTCTATATGTTGTAAGCTCCTTTGAATCAAGGTCTGTGCGGTGCATATCAACCGCTGTAATCTGACGGTTATTATAGGTTGTGTAGTAATATATTCCCTTATCAGCATTACAGCAGGAAGTGTAAACCGTTATCTCATAGCCGCCGTTTTCAAGTGCACAGCACCCCTTAGTCTGTTCAACACTGCCGAGAATATGAAAAAACTGCCCTACGCTCGATTTTTCATCACTCTCGCTCACGCTGTTGAGCTTTGTGAAAGCCGCACGCACAAACCTCGACTGCGACGAAAGGTCACCCGGTAGACCGATTGCACCCATTCCCCTGCTGTAAACATCAAGCTTTATGTCAGGTGCAAAGCTGTTGCTTGGCGGCAAAGCCGAAAGCCCCATATAATTATTCAGATTAAACATCTGCATCGGGAACGGCGGATTGTTTGTCAGCACACCTATCGGGTTATTATAAATTTTCAGCCCATCTTCTACAGATTCTACTGTTATCGCCTGCCCCTTGTCCGCAATAATCCAATGAAGCTGTGATGCGGGCAAATCTTTACTGAAAGCCTCACCTGTTATATTGATTCTGCCGAGCAAAGCCTTTGCCTGTTTCACACTATCACACTGCGAAAGCACCCAAGGTATAAACTCAAACTGTGCTATATTCTCTTTATCATCGGCAGGCTGAAAATAATGTGCGTTGCCGACAAAATTAAGCCCTGCCACACAAAGCCCTTTTTCATTCACCGCATCGTAATAAAGGGGATAATTGCCGACAACGTAAGCCATACCGATTATCGCATAGTGGTTTTCAATCACCCTGCCGTTTCTGAATTCAAGTGCAAAATTACGCGGTGTTACCGTCACCTGCTCGTTATACGAAAAATCGTTATCAAGAGTCCTGCCGAAATAAAAACAGTCTTTGTTATACGTAACCGCAGTACACACATTATCACCTTCCAACTTTAATATACCCGGATTAAGGATTACAATTCGGATTTTTCTGATAGCTGTTGTCATCAACCAAATAAAATCGAAATATGCTGTGACTTTGAACGGAGCAGGCTGACGACGCAGAACGTTCATCCTTAATATAAGCGAGTGTCCGTAGGCGTTACTATAGCATTAAATGTCTGCTTTACTCCAAGAGCCGTAACGGTAAACGGAATGCACATTTGCATTCCGTTTAAGCGAGCGGAGCAGATTCGTCAGCCGTAAGCGTAGTGCTTGTTGCCTCAAAAGTTCTTTTGGTTACTTTTGTAACGAATGACAAAAGCAACCCGACAAGGTCGGAACAATTAACGCAATAAATATTAAATTGGAATATAACTATAATTGATAAATCAACTTGTTTAAAATAAAAAACAGCCGCCCTCCGAAGAGAACGGCTGAATTTTTGTGCATAAGAATAGAAAAAAAGAATTTATATAATTATGCTTCTTCTCTCATCTTTGCAAAGCACTCGCTGCAGTATACAGGGCGATCCTCACGGGGTCTGAAGGGAACCTTGCATTCTGCGCCGCAGCTTGCACAAACAGCGTCGAACATCTCGCGCTCGGGCTTGTTTGCGTTCTTGCGTGCATCACGGCAGGACTTGCAGCGCTGAGGCTCATTCTCAAAGCCCTTTGCAGCATAGAACTCCTGCTCACCGGCTGTGAAAACAAATTCGTTGCCGCATTCCTTACAGATGAGAGTCTTGTCTTCGTACATTTTGGTCTACCTCGCTAAAAAAATATTTGTTGACACCCCGGGCGGACTTGCACCGCCATCTTGTTAAATAACACGCTCTTTTTGAGCTACCTGGGCATATATGCTTATTCGTCAATCAGCCTTGAGCTTGCGGCGTATACGCTGCACAGCGTTATCGATTGATTTGACGCTTTTGCCTGTCTGAGCCGCAATCTGTGCATAGCTGCCGCCACGCAGATACATTGCAAGCACCGTCCTCTCAAAATCTGAAAGACGGGTTCTGATTTTTTCGGCAATCTCTTCAACAGCCTCGTATGAGCTGAGCTCATCATATGTATCGGTCATACCTTCAGCTGAATAAAAGTTTTCAAGTGCAACCGTAGGTACGCTCTTCTTGTTCTGTTGCTCGTAAAGCGAAATCATACTGTTTATCGCAGAACGGCAGGCATATGTAGAAAACTTAGCGCCCTTATCGGCATTGTAGGTGCGTATAGCATTGAGCACACCGATAAGCCCCTGCTGTTGAAAATCCTGCTTATCCTGAGAATCGGCACCTGCAAACTGAGCAGCCTTGTAACCGACAAATCCCGAAACACGGCTCATCAGCTCAACTACCGCACCGCTTGAGCCGTCAGCCCTCGCCATAGCAACAAGCTCTTCGTCGGATAATTCTTTTAAAAGAGCTTCATTCAAGCTGCAGTGCCTCACTTTCATTGGGACAAGTACAGTTATCATACTTTATAAATCCTGATTTGTCAATAGATTTAAATGATAAATTGGCAAAAAATTATTCATTTTTTACAACTCAAGCAAAAAAATGTCAAAAATTATTAGTTTTTTTGCTGTAATTCGTCTAAATCAAGATCAAAAGCGGCGATAAATTCGTCCAGAAACGTTTTGGCCGCAGGTATATCAAGAGCGGAAATTGTCGCAAATGTTGCATTTTTAGCACTGTTAAACTCGGTGTTACCGGCCTTCTCTTCCTCTATACACTTTATGAATGCGGATATTTTGTCAGCTGCCTTTACAAGCTTCCAGAGCTCTGCGTCTGCACTTTCTTTCACAAAAAATCCCTTGTAGCTTTCCTGCATATATTCGGGTAACATTGAAACAAGCTGTGCTGCAGTCTCACGCTCAACAGCCTTGTATGCCTGCTTGAGCTGAGGGTTGCCGTATTTTATGGGTGTCGGCATATCGCCCGTAATTATTTCGGGCATATCGTGGTATATACCGAGCAGTGCGGCTCTCTCTGCATTGAGTGATGCACCGTGCTTTTCGTTTGAAATTACGGCAAGTGCGTGTGCTATTGCCGCAACCTCAAGGGTATGCTCGCTGAGGTTTTCTTTGCGTGTGTTGCGCATAAGTGCCCAGCGGTCAATATATTTCATTCGCGAAAACATCGCAAAAAAGTTATAAGCCATTTTTATTTGCTCCTTTATTCTGTTGCGGGATTTTTGAGAATCAGTACATAATTCTCAACGTCCTGATAAACTTCATATCCCATTGCAAAATACTCTGCCCTCAGTTCATCCGTTTCGTGCACAAGTGCGGGACGCACGTCAAAAACAACGTATTCCGTTTCATTCTTTGAGTTGATTTCGTATATCTCGTGACGGTCGGCAATATGCGGCACGTAGAAAGTGCTTGACTTGACTGATGCGTCATCCGGTATCGTTTCAAGTGCCTCGGTTATAATTTCAAATTCCTCTTTGCCTGTAACATATCGCTTTGTGTAGGCTTCAAGCTTCGGAAAAGCTGTAACGAGGAAGCACATTACCGCCGCCACAGCCGCAAAGCTTGTCATATACCGTCTTGCCCTGCCTTCAAGCTCCGATGCATTTATAACGTAAAGATACAGTATGCAGGCAATAGCACCGTAGGTATACTGGAAGTCGATCGAATACTGGTAAACATAGCTTGTCATAAGATTGAAAAGCATAAACGGCAGTATGAGTATAAGGTGTGATACCTTTCTCGTTGCAAGCGGAATAAATCCGAGCGGCATAAGCACATACATAAGATACGGCAGCTTTTCAACCTTGAGAGTCTGGCTGAATACGTATGCGGGATTGGTGAGAATTATACGCACCATACCTATCAGTCCGTTATCCTCATACATATAGTTGCTGTAATGGTTTGACAGCACACCGTCGCCGAAATGCATCAGCAACGATACAGCACCGACAAAATATGCAACCGCAACACCGCTGAGTATAAGGCCGTGCAGATACTTCTTGCGTGAAAGCACAACAAACAGACCGAAGAAGAAAATGAACAGACAGGCATCCTCTTTTATACAGAAAACAAATGCTGTCGCAATATACATAAACAGGTATTTTTCACGCTCAAAGAAATAGAACACCCAGAGCAGAAGCGGCACAAAGAAGCAGTTTTCGTGCAGATCATAGCTCGTACCGCAAATAATAACGGGGCTGAATGCGTATGCAACAGCCATAAGAATTATCGTCTTGTTGCCGAGTCCCTTGTGCTTTGCAAGCAGATAAAGCGGAATCATACCGCCTGCAAGTACAAGTGCCTGACCAATCTGAAGCGTGTGAGGCGACGGGAATATAAAATAGAGAGGCAGAAGAAGATAATATATCGGTGAAATGTGTACAGCAAAATGAGAAAGAAGCTGATCACGCTCACTCGAGGTTATCGGCAAGCCTGTTTCTCTCATATGGTGGAACATATTTACAAACAGCCCGAAATCGAAATTTGGTGAGCTGTAGGTAGCATATCTGAGGCAGGTCAGCAAAGCAATCATCGCAAACAGTACAAATGCAAGCACAGCCACAACTGCAACCGTCACCTTGTTGCCGGGCTTGATTTTACCAAGCCCCAGTTTATCGTCTTTAAGCAGGAATACAAGCATTATCGCCGCGAGTATTATAAGGCTCAGACAGAACCAGAAATCACGCTCAATACTCAGCAGATAAGATCCGAACAGTGCAAACAGCAGTGACATCGCCCACGTGTCCGTCATGTGCTTCGGAAAAGCAAGGCACACAACCGAAAGGAAACCGAATGCCGCAAAAAGAATTAGTGCAAAATCGGCAACGTCAATATTGAACGCATATTTTATATCAGTAAAAGTCCCAGGACTTATGAGCATCACATAAAAATTAAGTCCGCACCAGGCGGCAATAAAACGCTGAATCAGTTTATCAACCTCAAAACAGCTTTTAAATTTCTCTTTCATTTTCTTCCTCGCTAAAATAATTATATATAATTTATTATACAACATATAATAAAAAAAGCAACCTCCATTTTGCGGAGATTGCTTTGTCTGGCCCGCCCGAAGGGATTCGAACCCCCGGCCTTCAGAATCGGAATCTGCTGCGATATCCAGCTTCGCTACGGGCGGAAATCATAAACATTATAAACACAAACCTATAAAAAAGCAAGTCTAAAAATGACGGATAGAAATTTTAAATATCCCCACAATGCCTTTGTTTTACAGTTTTCAAAAACAACTTACGATATATAAAAAGCAAACGGCTTGCTTTTTTATTTCTTTACTGTATAATAAAAGCAGATATGAACCGAAAGGGATTTATAATATGAAGAACAAATCCACACTTGTTTTTACGGGCGATATAGGCTTTGACCGATATATGTACGGCAAATGGGATGACAGCGAGCTTATCTCTGATGATATACTCGCCTTCCTTCACAGTGCAGACCATGTTATTGCAAACGTCGAAGGCCCCGTTGCAGTCGCTGAACAAAACACAACAACCGAAGGCGCACAGCAGCTGCTTCACACTATCGACCCGAAGGCTGTAAAAGTGCTTAACAATATGCACGCCGATATATGGAATATCTGTAACAACCATATTATGGATGCAGGCGAATACGGAATCAGAAGCACGCTTGAAATTGCCGCAGAAAACAATATAAAAACAATCGGTGCAGGTATGGATATACACGAGGCGAGAAAGCCCGTTATACTCGACGAAGCAGGCGGAATCGGAATGTTCGGCGTAGGTTATCAGCGTGCGTGCCGCAAGGCAGACGAAAACAAGGCGGGCTGTTACAGCTGGAGCGACATTGATGAAATCCGCAACACAATCGCTGAAATCAAAAAGACCTGCCGCTGGTGCATTGTAGTTGCACACGCGGGCGAAGAGTTTACTCCCCTGCCCTCTCCTTACACAAGAGAAAGATACCGTCTTTACCTTGAAATGGGTGCGGATATCGTTGTCGGTCACCATCCGCACGTGCCGATGAACTACGAAACAGTCGGCGACAAGGTTATTTTCTATTCACTCGGCAACTTTATTTTTGATACCGACTATCAGCGTTCGCAGTTCAATACCGAGTTCGGTCTGCTTGTAAAGCTTAATTTCACCGAAACCGAATTCACATGGGAGCCTATGGGTCTTGAAATTCTCCGTGGTGATGAGCATATCGTAAAATCACCTCTGCCGAGGATTTTTACCGACGTGCAGGAGGATGAATTCAATCTCCTCTCTCCCCTCTCTGCAAAAATGCACATAGCCGCAACAAGGCGACAAATGACATACCTCAATCCCGATCGTTTTAAAAAAGCAACCGAAGAAGAGTGGGCAGAGCACTTTGCAGAGCCGCTCAGAACAGGCCGTGTGCCGGGCGAAACACTCGACTTTTTCATTCTCTGTCCGCTTGCCGAAAAAGCAGAAAGCAATGAATGGCAAAAAAGCAAACTCGAGGATGTAAAACAGTATATTTTAGAGCAGATGTAAAAAAGAGCTTGTATCATAACGATACAAGCTCTTTTTTCACTTTTATTCTTTCTTTGCTCCGCAACCTGAGCAGAAATTATCACCAAGGTTAAACTGTTTGCCGCAGTTTGTACAATAGCCTGCACCTGTAGCTGCTACAGGCTTTACAGGGAGCGGATTTGTATAGTTACCGTCTGCGTCTATTGCATAATGCTCGCTGTGCCTTACAGGTCGCTTACATCCGGGGCAATAAACAAATCCGTCTGCAAACCAGGGGCGGAAATCAAGAGAATTATCCGTATATCTCATAACTGTGTTGCATCCGCTGCAGGTTACCTGATAAGTAAGTCCGCTGTGCCATGTTGCTCTCTTAAACCCCATTTTATACGTCCTCTCTCCCATTTATTTCAGTATTACTATCGTTACGCCCGTTTCACCCTCACCGTAAACGCCAAGGCGGAAAGATTTTACGAAACTGCACTTACGAAGATAGTTGTGAGTTGCCGCACGCAGTGCACCCGTACCCTTACCGTGTATTATCGTAAACTCACTTAAGCCCGTACGAAGTCCGCTGTCAATAAAGCGGTCAATCTCAATCAGTGCGTCATCAACCATCATACCGCGAAGGTCAAGCCTTGTCTCTGCGGCAAGCGTACCTCTGCCCTCAAGGCTGTCGCCTTTCCTTCGCGGTGCATTTGACTGCGGCTGTTTCTGCTTTTCGCTGAGCAGTCGCAGATTCTCAACCTTGACACGCATTTTAGCTGTGCCTGCCATTACCTGTACGTTGTTGCCTTTTTCTATTGAAAGAACCGTTGCCTGCTTGTTAATACCAACTATAAGTACGTTATCACCAACCTTAAGCGGTCTGGGCAGTACGTACTCGCCTTCATCCTCATAGCCTTCTATCGGGTCAGCGGCCTCATCCATAGCCTCTACACCCTTCTTGATGGTTGCTCTCGCACGGCGGGCAAGCTCAGCCATATCCTTTGCCTTGTCTTTTTCTTTTTTGAGCTTTTCAATTTCAGTGAGCAGTGCATAAGCCTCACGCTTTGCCTGGTCAACTATGCGTATCGCCTGAGTTTTTGCATCATCAATTTCTTTCTGACGCTGCTTTTCAACGCTTGCTTTCTTCTCTTCTGCCTCAAGACGCATTTTCTCTGCAAGTCTTGTCTGCTCAAGAGCCTCCTGCTTCTCGCTTTCAAGAGCCTTCCTGCTCTTTTCAAGGCTTTCAATAACATCCTCAAACTGCGAGTTTTCGGCAGATACAAGTTCTGCCGCTCTCGCAACAATATCCTTATCCATACCAAGACGCTCGGAAATTGCAAAAGCATTCGACCTGCCGGGCATACCTATAAGCAGACGGTAAGTGGGTCTGAGCGTTGCAACGTCGAATTCACAGCAGCCGTTTTCAACTCTCGGAGTCTGTAAAGCATACGCTTTAAGCTCGGCATAGTGAGTTGTAGCTGCAATTTTTGCACCCTTGAGTGCAAGCGATTCCAGTATAGCCATCGCAAGTGCCGCACCCTCAACGGGGTCAGTACCCGCACCAAGCTCATCTATAAGCACAAGGCTTCTGTCATCAGCAACGGACAGAATATCTATTATGTTCACCATATGTGCCGAGAATGTTGATAGTGACTGCTCAATGGACTGCTCATCACCTATATCGGCAAGTATTTTATCAAAAACAGATATTTCGCTCAGCTCGCTTACAGGTATCATAAGACCGCATGATGCCATTACGCTGAGCAAGCCTACTGTTTTGATTGACACCGTCTTACCGCCCGTATTAGGTCCGGTAATAACAAGCGTATCAAAATCCTTACCCAGATTAATGTTTATCGGCACAGCCTTTTTCTTATCAAGCAACGGGTGGCGTGCATTCTTAAGCTCAATTCTTCCCTCATCATTGAGTGACGGAGAAGCCGCATTCATGCTGTATGCAAGCTGTGCCTTTGCAAATATAACGTTTATCTCAACCGCACATTCAAAGCTGCTTTTGATACTTGCGGCAAAGCTGCCCGCCTCAACGGAAAGAGCTGAAAGTATACGCTCTATTTCATCACGCTCTTTTGAAAGCAGAACTTTAATTTCGTTGTTTGCTTCAACAACCGCAACCGGCTCGATAAATACGGTAGCACCGCTTGAAGACGTATCGTGTACAAGACCCGGCACAGCACCTCTGTGCTCATTCTTGACGGGCAATACGTATCTGCCGTTACGCATCGTTACAATGCTTTCCTGAAGTATATCCTTATATTTTGAAGAGCGTGTCATTTTGTCAAGTTGCTCACGCACCTTCGATTCCTGCATACGGATTTTACGGCGTATTGATGCAAGCTCAGGTGAAGCGTTATCCGACATCTCTTCATCGGTAATTATTGCCGTAGTAATTGCATCTTCAAGATATTTATTGGGTGTAAGTGCACCGAAAAAAACGTCGAGACAGCTTTCAACTCCTGCGTTTGTACTTCTCCACTGTACAAGCGAGCGGATTACGCGCAGCGTTTCGGCAATATCAAGCAGCTCACGCATCGAGAGCGTAGAGCCGGCATCCGCACGGTGAAGTGCATTATTGACGTTTTTCAAGCCTCCGAAAGCAGGTCCTCCGAAGCGTGCAAGGAGCATGTGTGCATCCCTTGTCTGATTCATAAGTGCCTGTGCTTCGTCAAGCCTGTGCACGGGTCTGAGCGCAAGAGCCGACTCACGGCTGTCCTCACAGCAGGTGTGTTCAACCAACCGTTCAAGTATTTTATCAAATTCAAGTGCAAGCAAATGCTTATTCACTGTCAAATCAACCTTTCAGTTTTTTGGTAAATCTTCCGAGCAAGCGTTTTGCGGAAGAATAAAGATAAATAAATTCTTCTGTTTTTCTGAATCTGACCCAGAAAATAACGTTAGGCACAACCGCACAAAGCACGGCACGCACTAAGAAAAGCACTATATCACCATAACGAGCACCAAGCGGCAGAGTTACGTAATATATCAAACCACCCGGTATACAAATGCGTATAAGCGAAGCAAAATACCTTATATAATAATTTTTAGGTGAAATTCCGAAAGCCTTACGGTGTACAAGCCTTGCATCAAACCACCACGTAGTCAGAAATCTGCTGATTATAGTACCGATAAAAACACCTGCAACACCAAAGGGTTTTATAAGAATAACCGACAGCGGAATGTTGAGCAGCACACTTGCAAGCGGTCTGTATCTGCCCTGCCAGAAAAGACCGCATGCATCTTTATAAGACAGCACCGCATTCTGCAAACCTTCGGTCAGGAAATTAAGCACTATAACAAGTACCGTCAGCTCATCAAACAGCATATCTCTGCCCCATACAACAGCGATAAATGGATTGAAGAGATTCCAAAGGCAAATAGCACAAACACCGTAAATCCAGAAATTCAGAAAATTCAGACAGCGGAATATAAATTCGCTTTTCTCTTTATCTTCACCTGCAAAAAGGTTGCCTATGCTTGCAGTAAAAGCCGAAAAAATATTCTTTACAAGCTGAGTAACGGCTGTAATTATAAGTGCATAGTTGGAGTGCAGACCTACAACAATCATACTTATTCGGTTAGCAATAATAAGATTATCCGTTGAGGAAAGCACCGTAATGCTGACTTTGTTGAGTGCAAGTGCAAAAAGATTTTTAAATATCGCTTTACGCTCGTGTTTCTCAAGCTTTTCCTTTTTAAGCTTTGCAAGGTACGGATAGCTTTTGTTTACAATAACCGCACATACAAGGCTTTTTAATACGTTACCTACGGTCTGTACAATCATATATGCAATATACGATTTAAAAATCATAAGTACAACCGTACGCATAGCGATTGTAGCTATCGAAGCAATGTTGCCTATAATATTTACAACGTACTTTTTCTGGTCAGCCTGAAGTATTGCACTTTTGTATGCAAAGAAGAAATATGAAAACGCACTGTCCGCAATATAAAGTGCGTATACCAGATCTACGTTGACAAGATCGGTAGTGCCTTTCATAAAGTAGGGCAGGAAAGGATAAAACGCTACACCGAATATAACAATCGAGATACCTACTACACGGTAAGCGTTTTTAAGCAGATTCATTGTAGCGGCAATTTTTTTAGTATCGTTTTCAGCCAACGGCTTATACAGTGCGTAACATATCGCAGTACCTATACCAAGCTCACCAATACTGAGAATCGTTATAACACTCGTAAAAAGTCCGCTGATGCCTAAATATTCAACACCAATTGTGTTAAGCAGTACAATGCGGTTTACAAACTGAAGCAGAAAAGTAAGTGCCTGACCGCCTACACCTGTTATGGCTGACTTAAGGCTGTTAACTGTACGTGTGCTTTTTCCCATAAACCGTCCGGCACTCTCCTTTCGTTACTTTCTGAACTGACATTATAACATATTAAAGAGAAAAATTCAAATAAAGTATTTATTATTTATGAAAATCAGGTTTTTTTCATCTTATCATCCGTAATCAACATCCTGTTGTTCAGTTTATTACAAGTCAAAACCTCAATTATGCGTAAAGTTATTAAGCTTTACTTATCACAAAAAAAGCAATAAACCCCATCCTCACCATATTATCAGACCCACGTAATATCAACGTTTTTCCAAAAATCACATTAAAAAAACAGCATTTAATTTTTAAAAGCAGAGTTCCTCTGAATTCGTAAAGCTATATATCTTTACACATTCAAAAGAGCACAAACAAATGCAAACCCTTAATCAGCAATGAAGTTTTTCACAACTTTTGCGGTTTTATATTGTTTTTTCTATAACTTTGTATTATAATAATAAACGTGTAACTTTACACATTTCGGAAGGAGTAATAATCTTGAACACTACAGTTGAAAAGAGGCGTGCGCTGCTCATAAACGTTGCCTACTTTGCACTGATTATCGGTGCATTCTATCTCTTTATGCGCTACGCCTTCTGGACGGTATCACCTTTTATTTTCGCTTTTTTTATAGCGATGCTGTTGCAGAAGCCTGTATCTGCGGTTACCGGACGCACTCGGCTTAAGAAAGGCTTCGTCTCATTTATAGCGGTGCTGTTCATCGCCGTATTTTTCGCAGGTCTTTTAGCTCTTGCCGGCACTACCGTTTTTACCGAGCTCAAAGGCTTTGCAACAAAGCTAACCGAAACTTTCAAAAGCATACCAGAATTTATCAGCGGTATCGAATCCTGGATTCTCAGCCTGCTCGAGCCGTTACCCGATACAATAGAAAGCTCACTTGCCGCTTCTGTCAACGAGTTCACGGAGAGTCTGCTCTCAGCTTTTTCTCAGAACAGCGTCATCACGCCTTCTGCAGATAAGCTCTCATCATTACAGTTTGATTTTTCTGCTCTGCTCACTCCCCTGTCAGGTGTCATATCAACGGCAAGCAAGCTTCCTGCATTTCTTATATCAATAATCGTTTTCTTCATCGCAACCTGTTTCATAACAGCCGATTATGACAGAATTGTCAGTTTTATCAAGCGTCAGTTACCCGGAGATAAACGTGCAGCACTGACAAAAACAAAGCTGCTCACTCTTTCGACACTCGGCAAAATGATAAAAGCATACTGCCTTATTATCTGTATCACTTTCACAGAGATACTCATCGGTCTTACGGCACTCAACCTGCTCGGCTTCTATTCCGGCAGTTACAGAGTTGTAATTTCACTTTGCATTGCCTTAGTCGATATATTCCCCATCCTCGGCTCAGGCACGGTGCTCATCCCATGGGGTATAATATCTCTGCTCAGAGGCAATATCGGTCTTGGTATCGGTCTGCTCATACTTTACGTAATAATAACGGTACTTCGTCAGTATATCGAGCCCAAGCTTGTTGCAGGTCAGCTCGGTCTGCCGCCTGCCGCAACACTTGTTGCAATGTATCTCGGTCTCAAAATCTTCGGTATTCCCGGTATCTTTATGTTACCGCTGATTATAACAGTCTTAAAAGTGCTCAACGACGACGGCGTAATCCATCTGTGGAAAGCCAATACCGCAGAAGGCAAATCATCCGTTGAGCTTAAAATTCCGAAACTTAAAACGAAAAAGAATACGAAAGGAAGAAAAACAAAATGAGTAAAATCATTGAGGTCAAGGGTCTTGAAAAATCCTACGGCCGCAATCAGGTTCTCCGCGGTATTGACCTTAGCTATGAAGAAGGTCAGGTCATCGGTCTGCTCGGCCCTAACGGCTGCGGTAAAACCTCGCTTATCAAAATTCTCACAGGTCTTATCCACGACTACAAAGGCACCGTACTTATCGACGGTCAGGCACCAGGTGTGTACACAAAATCCATCACCGCTTATCTGCCTGAGCGTACTTATCTGCCCGAATGGATGAAAGCCAAAGATGCCATCAGCTACTTTGACGATTTCTTCACTGATTTCGATAAGGTAAAGGCAACAGAAATGCTCAACCGTTTCCGTCTTGACCCCAATCAGAAAATCAAAACTATGTCAAAGGGTATGCAGGAGAAGCTTCAGCTTCTCATTGTTATGAGCCGTGCTTCAAAGCTCTACTGCCTTGACGAGCCTCTCGGCGGTGTTGACCCCGCAACAAGAAGTGCTATCCTTGACGTTATTATGAATAACTATGCCGAGAAATCAACAGTCCTTATCTCAACTCACCTTATCAACGACGTTGAGCGTATATTCAACTCTGTACTTATGATCGGTGAAGGTAAAGTAAAGCTCAATGCCGGTATGGATGAAATCCGCAACGGCGACAAGAGTGTAGAAGAAATTTTCAAGGAGGTGTTCAGCTTTGGTTGGTAAGCTTATAAAAAACGAACTCAAAGCGGGACTTCATTCGGTTGCTCCCATTTATATCGCAACTGCAGCAGTGGTTGCCATACTCGCAATTTCATTTCTTTTTGAAATCGTATGGCTTGCAGCAATATCACTTATCGCTGTTGTCCTCGTAGGTCTCGGCATCCTTGCCGTAACAATCATTTCCGTTATCAACAACTTCAATAAATCAATGTTCCGCGATCAGGGTTATCTTACGTTTACGTTGCCCGTAACAAGCGGTCAGCTGCTTTTCGCAAAGGCTCTCTGCTCATTTATCTGGATTCTTATCAGCTATATCGTACTTATTGCCCTGTTTGCAGGCATCTATTTTTATGCCGCAGGTCAGATTGACGAAAGTGAACTCGCAACCTTCAAGATAATGATTTCAATGCTTGTTGAGCTGCCCGATACTGCAACAGTAATCGGTGTAATCTCTCTTTTCATCACTTATTTCTTCCTCAACATTGTCTTCCTTGTCTCCGAAATTTATTTTGCGGTTGCCCTCTCAAACGTACGCACCTTCCAGAGAATGGGCTTCTTCTCAACTATCCTCATCTTTATGGGCACATTTGCCGTAACTTCAACAATAAGTACACTCCTCAAAGCCTACGTGCCTCTCTCACTGAGAATTTCTCTTGAGGGTGCAGAGCTGCTGCTTGAGCCGATGTACAATTCATCAGGTATCGTATTCGGCTTTGCTGACGTTATTTTCATGGCAATCGCATCAGCGTTCTTCTTCTTTATGACATCATGGCTTATGAAGCATAAAATCAACCTTAAATAAATCGGAGTTACTATGCATAAGTATTTAAAAGCAACTATCTTTATAGCTCTTGCGGCAATTCTCTCTTTTTCATTCTGTGCCTCTGCCGCTGATATTTCAGAGCAGAGCATAGAATTTGCAGCTTACTGCGAAACCTCTGACGATATTGTCAAAGCCGCTCAGGCAGGCGCATCGTTTATATCAATCAGCGACAAAATTTCCGTTGCCAATGTTATAAACAGCATTCCCAACGGAATGTCTGTTATAGTCGATGCTGACAGTATTGAAGAAGCTGATGAAATATATTTCAGTCTTGCTTCACTCGGTGCCGAAAGTAAGGTGTATTACAGACTCAACGTCAGTGCATCTAAAGCAACAGAGTGGGCACAGATCAAAGGTTTAAAGCTGATCGGCTACTATAAAGGCAATATTTTCCCGATTGCCGTTTCTGCAGTAAACAAATATTCAAAGTCTGCAGACGGTGCAATTATCCAATTGCAGACCAATAATCAGGATGGCGTAATTCTTCACAGCTCCGTTACTTCCGGCTTTGCCAAGCACGGTGCACTCGGAATGTTCTCGACGGTTGATTCCACACGCAGTGCAAAGCGTACAGATACAGCACGCAGTTGGGATGACCTTATTTCAAGAGGATATACCATAATCGAAACAGCCTACCCTGCTGACTTTGCAGAATACCTCAGTGCAAATACAGCCGAAAGAGAAAAGCTTGAAGCAAGTGTCAATACCGCACTCGCCATAAGCACTGATGGTTGCCCTCCCAACAGAGTAAGCACATACGAATCCGCTCTTGAAGAGGCTTCTGCCCTTCTTTCCGACGGCTCATCTGCAACGTACGCAATGGCAGACGCACGTGCAGTGCTTGACGAAGCCGTAAAGAACATAAAAATCCCTGACGGTTCCAAAATCCAGGGCGATCTTAAATTCACACCGGGCAGAATTGCGTGGGCACTTTTCGGTGTCGCACTTATACTCAGCTGGCAGATATTTTTCCGCAAACGCTGGGCTAAAGCCTGATAAAACTCAATAAGTAAAAGAGGGATATTATGAACAGCATTAACGTCAGCATACCCAGAGCAGACAAACCCGAAGATGTCGGGGTCTCTTCTGCTGCAATCGCAGAATATGTACGCGATATAGAAAAAAGCGGCATTGAAAGCCACTCGTTAATGATAATCCGCCACGGAAAAGTCGCCTATGAATCCTGGCGCAAACCTTATGCGGCGGATATCCCTCATATAATGTACTCCGTCAGCAAGAGTATTATATCAATAGCCGCCGGATTTGCAGTAACCGAGGGATATATGACTCCCGAAACAAGACTTGTCGATGTTTTCCCCGAGTTTGTGCCTGCAAATCCTGACGAAGCACTTGAAAAAATCACGCTTCATCAGCTTATGACGATGACTGTCGGCAAAAACGTCAGTCCTCTTGCCGATAAAACTTCACACCATTGGGTGCGTGACTTTATGGAAGTCAAGCAGACATTCCAGCCCGGTGAAGGATGGACTTACGTAAACGAAAACACGTACTGTGTTGCCGCAATGATATCAAAGCTTACGGGAATGAGTGTAACCGATTATCTCAAGCCCCGTCTCTACGACCCGCTCGGTATCACAAGCTACCAGTGGGAGCGTGACCATACAGGTGTCGAAACAGGCGGCTGGGGTCTTTACCTCAGAACCGAAGACCTCGCCAAAATTGCACTTTGTTGCCTTAACGATGGTGTTTACAACGGCAAACAGATAATTCCGAAAGAATGGCTTGATCTTGCCTGTTCAGACCTTACAGGAGATATACACGGCTCTCCTTTATACGGTTACGGCTATTTCATCTGGGGTTGTGACACACCCGATACAGTCCGTTTTGACGGTATGTTCTCACAGCTTGCTTATATTTATAAAGAATATGATGCGGTTGTCGTACTTACAAACAACGAAATTATAGAAGAAAAAGCTATTCAGTGTTACCGCCGCTATTTCCCCGATGCGTTTTTTGATAACGTCAATCCCCCAACGGTTGAAATTCCGGAATTCACTGAGCTTAAAGAGATTTCTCCCATGCCGAGACAGCCTGAAACCGAAGCTAAGATTTCAGGCAGAACAATAAAGTTCAACCCTAACGTCGCTCTCGATATACTGGGCTATCCGCTCAGCCTTCTTACATTCCCTGCAATATATATGTCAGCTCTCAAGCCCGGTCCCGTAGATAATTTCAGATTCAACTTCTATGATGACGAATGTACAATGTACTGGACGGAAGGCAACGAAACCAACATCATACATATCGGTCTTGACGGTGTACCGAGAAAGAGCAAAATAAGACTCGGCAAAATAGACTACACCGCAAGCTCAACCGGTGCCTGGCTCGATAAAGACACACTTGAGCTTCATATAAGACCGCTCGAGTCACTTAATAAGCGTATATTCAGATTCACTTTCAAAGGCAACAGAGTCACGCTCAAGCCCTCTTCAGACCCAGATATCAAATACATCGCAGAAATGGTTCTACCGAGCGTAAAGCATATGATGCCTAATCCCACAGCATATAAAATGTTCAGTAAATTTGTACTCAACTGTCATAAGCTGGTTGATGCCCCGATACGCGGAAATTTCGTTAATAAATAAGAACGGAGAAACGCAGACAATGACTACTTCCACTTATTTTGTTTGCATGTCACTTATATTAATTGAAGCAATATTTATACCTTTGTACCTCAAAAAAATGTGGCCGACCAAGAACTGGCATTCGCTCGGCTATAAGATGATATGCGCCTCAGCCTACGTTATCCTTTCAGCTGTGGTAACCAACGCGGCAGGCGGAATAAACAGCTATTCCCTGCCTATGATTATCGGCTTTGCCGCATCGTGGTTCGGTGACCTGATGCTTCATATCCCAAAGCCCACAAAGGTTTTCTTCGGCTTAGGTATGGTATTTTTCGCTATTGCTCATATTTTCTACTGCCTTGCCTATATCGGTGTACAGTACACATTTTTCCCGCAAGTCAAAACCGTTTCCCTTTGGGAAGTAACAACGGCTGTCATTATCATAGCCGTATTTCTCACCGTATGCCTTATTAAAAAAGTCAGTTTCGGCTCAATGCTTGTTCCCTGTGCAGTTTACGGTATATTCGTGTCAATGATGATGATAAAATCTTCACTGCTCAGCCTACGGTTACTTACCGAAGGTGTCAGCGGTATGACTGTTCCTGCCGTACTGCTGCTCATCGGCGGCATAAGCTTTTTCCTGTCAGACGGCTCGCTTGCACTGATTTCGTTTGACACACGCTACAAAAAATTCCGACTCAAGGTTTTTAACATTGTCACATACTTCGGTGCACAGATTTGTCTTGCACTGTCAATACTTTACTTTGTATAAAATTATCCGGGAGGATTTAAAATTATGGGACCTATAGGAACAATTCTGCTTTGCGTACTCGGTCTGATTGTCGCATTGATTGCAGTTGCAGCAATCAGAGCTGTTATGCTCAAAGCAAAACCGAACACAAACGCACCTGCCATCAACCCCACTGAAGAAGAGGCACTCGATTACGCTGAAAAGCTCAGTGAAATGATCAAAGTGCCCACCATCTCACTCAGAGGCAACACAGACCTCACACAGTTTTATAAACTGCACGAGGTTATGAAACAGAGCTTCCCACTCATATTCGAAAAGCTTGAGTGCACCGAAATTGAAGGTAACCTTCTTTTCCGTTGGCCCGGTAA
>JAZSEX010000053.1:0-62853 GCA_045531935.1 Acutalibacteraceae bacterium
ATGCGTAGCAGTTATCGAAGGCGGCGAGCCCGTAGTTATTGCTAACGCAGAAGGCGCACGTACAACTCCCTCCGTTGTTGCATTCAGCAAGGATTGCGAGAGAATGGTAGGTCAGGTTGCAAAGCGTCAGGCTATCACCAATCCCGACCACACAATCGCATCTATCAAGAGACAGATGGGTACAGACTACGGTGTAAAGATTGATGACAAGCGCTTCACACCTCAGGAGATTTCCGCAATGGTTCTCCAGAAGCTCAAGGCTGACGCAGAAGCATACCTTGGCGACAAGGTAACAGAGGCTGTTATCACAGTACCCGCATACTTCACAGACGCACAGCGTCAGGCTACAAAGGATGCAGGCCGCATCGCAGGTCTCGAGGTTAAGAGAATTATCAACGAGCCCACAGCTGCTGCTCTTGCATACGGTATCGATAAGGAAAACGACCAGAAGGTTATGGTTTATGACCTTGGCGGCGGTACATTCGACGTTTCAATCATCGAGATGGGCGACGGGGTTCAGGAGGTTCTTGCTACAGCAGGTAACAACCGTCTCGGCGGTGACGATTTCGACCAGAGAATCATCGACTGGCTTGCAGATACATTCAAGGCAGAGCAGGGTATCGACCTTCGCGGTGACAAGATGGCTATGCAGCGTCTTAAGGAAGCAGCAGAGAAGGCTAAGATTGAGCTTTCAGGCGTTACTTCTTCCGCTATCAGCCTTCCCTTCATCACTGCTGATGCAACTGGCCCCAAGCACCTTGAGGCAACTCTCACACGTGCAAAGTTTAACGAGATGACAGCTGACCTTGTTGAGGCTACAATGAATCCCGTACGTCAGGCTATTTCCGACTCTGGTCTGAGCGTAAGCGAGATTGATAAGGTTCTTATGGTTGGTGGTTCTTCAAGAATTCCCGCTGTTCAGGAAGCTGTTCAGAAGTATCTTGGCAAAGAGCCTTTCAAGGGTATCAACCCCGATGAGTGCGTTGCAATCGGTGCAGCACTTCAGGCAGGTGTTCTCGGCGGCGAAGTTAAGGGTATGCTCCTTCTCGATGTTACACCCCTTTCACTCGGTATCGAGACAATGGGCGGCATCAACACAAAGATTATCGAGCGTAACACAACTATCCCCGTAAAGAAGAGCCAGATTTTCTCAACAGCTGCTGACAATCAGCCCTCAGTTGAGGTTCACGTTCTTCAGGGTGAAAGAGAGTTCGCAAGAGATAACAAGACTCTCGGCATTTTCCACCTCGACGGCATTATGCCCGCTCCCCGCGGCATTCCTCAGATCGAGGTAACCTTCGATATCGACGCTAACGGTATCGTTCACGTTTCCGCAAAAGACCTCGGCACAAACAAGGAGCAGTCAATCTCCATCACAGCTTCTTCCAATATGTCCAAGGAAGATATTGAGAAGGCTGTTAACGAGGCTGCACGCTTCGCTGAGGAAGACAAGAAGCGCCGTGAGGAAATCGACACACGTAACAATGCTGATCAGATGGTTTACCAGAGCGAGAAGCTTGTAAACGAAAACGGCGACAAGATGTCAGAGCAGGAGAAGACAGACATCAACGGTAAGATTGATGCTCTCAAGGAAGCTCTCAAGGGCGATGATATCAACCTTATCAAGTCCCGTCAGGAAGAGCTTACAAAGGTGCTCAACGACGTTTCTGTACGTCTTTATCAGGAGGCTGCAGCAGCACAGCAGGCAGCTCAGGGCGGCGCTGATGCAGGTCAGGCAGCACCCGGTGCAGATGCTAACGGCTACTACGATGCACCCTTCACAGACGTAACAGACGAAAACTAATTTATTAATCAAACAGCAATGAGGGGCGGCTTTTCCGTCCCTCATTGAGCGGTTTATGAAAGAGGAAATACCTTGGCAGATAAACGTGATTATTATGAAGTGCTCGGCGTAGATAAATCGGCGAGCGATGATGAAATAAAAAAAGCATACCGAAAAAAAGCGAAGGAGTTTCATCCCGACCTTCATCCCGGTGATAAAGAAGCTGAGGATAAGTTCAAAGAGGCTAACGAAGCTTACGAGGTGCTTTCCGACCCTGACAAGAAGTCTAAGTATGATCGCTTCGGTCACGCAGGCGTAGACCCGAATTACGGCGCAGGCGGTCCCGGTGGCGGATTTGGCGGCGGCTTCGGCGGAATGGATTTTGACCTTGGTGATATTTTCGGCAGCTTTTTCGGCGGCGGCTTCGGTGGTGGCGGCAGACAGGCTAACCCCAATGCCCCCCGCAGAGGCAGTGACACACAGGCAAGAGTTACACTCTCGTTTGAAGAGGCTGCAAAGGGCTGTAAGAAAAAGGTTGATTTCACCCGTGTTGAGCTTTGCCCTGAATGTCACGGCAGCGGTGCTGCATCGGGCACAAGCCCCGAAACCTGTCCCGAATGTCACGGCAGAGGTCAGGTGAACGTACAGCAAAGAACACCCTTCGGTGTTATTCAGACATCGAAATCCTGCTCCCGTTGCGGCGGTAAGGGTCAGATAATTAAAACTCCCTGCTCAAAGTGTAAGGGCAAGGGTGCTGTAAGTAAAAAAGTTACACTTGAGGTTGATATACCTGCAGGTATTGACGACCGTCAGGTGCTCAACGTCAACGGTCAGGGTAACAGCGGTGCCAACGGCGGCCCGTCAGGTAACCTGCACGTTACCGTGCTCGTACGTCCTCATCCTTTCTTTGAACGTGACGGCTATGACGTATGGTGTGACGTTACAATCAGCTTTGCCCAGGCAGCACTCGGCGATACTCTTGAAGTGCCTACGCTTGACGGTAAGGTGCGCTATGATGTGCCGGCAGGTACACAGCCCGGTGCTATATTCAAGCTCAAGGGCAGAGGTATTCAGTCGCTTAACGGCAGAGGCAGAGGCGATCAGCTTGTACGCCTTATTGTCAACGTACCAAAAAATCTTTCTTCACGTCAGAAAGAGCTTCTGCGTGAGTTTGATGCTGAGTTCGGTTCAAAGACTCCTTCGGGCGACGGTAACGGCAAAGGCTTTTTCGGTAAGAAGAAAAAATGAAAGATACAGTAATTTTTGACCTTGACGGCACCTTGCTCAATACACTTGACGATTTGACCGACAGTGTTAATTTTGCACTCGGTGAAATGGGCTGTCCGCTTCATACTGCAGACGAAGTGCGTATGATGGTAGGTAACAGTGTGATTTATCTTATCGAGCAGGCTTTGCCGAAGGGTACGGATAAAGTGACTTTTGACCGTTGCCTTGCAACTTTTGAGGCACATTATAAAACCAATATGCGCAATAAAACGGCACCGTATGACGGCGTTATGCAGATGCTCGATAAATTGAGTACAGCAGGATATAAGCTGGCTGTTGTTTCAAATAAACCCGATGTTTTCACGCAAGAGCTTGTAGGCGAGCTTTTCGGCGATTATATTCAGCTTGCAATCGGCAGAAGTGAGGATATGCCGCGTAAGCCTGCACCCGATACGGTGTGGTATGCACTTGATTTGCTTCAAAGCCGAATAGAAAATGCCGTATATGTGGGTGACAGTGAAGTTGACGTACTTACTGCAAAAAATTCAGGTATGCCGTGCATAGGGTGTCTATGGGGCTTCCGTGACAGAGAAACTCTTGAGTTGGCAGGTGCTGAATATATAATTTCTTCAACCGATGAGCTTATCGGTCTGATTAAAACAATATAATATTCCCAAATTTTAAAAAGCACTCTCGGTGAGTGCTTTTGTTTATTTTAAAGCTGAAATAATAAATAAAACATCAAAATAAAACGGTCAACAGTTGAAAATAGTAAATGTTTATGGTATAATTTTCTATATAAAATAATGTTAATATTCGGGGTGTTTTTATGGCAAAGTGGATTGATAACAAAACAGTAATTATCACAGGTGCATCAAGCGGTATCGGTAAAATGCTTGCTGAAAGACTTATGAAAGAGCATAACTGCAAGGTTATCGGTGTTGCAAGAAGTGAAAAGAAAATGGTTGCTTTTGTTGAGGAGCTCGGTGATTATGCAAAGCTGTTTTCTTACAAGCTTTTCGACGTTTCAAGCTATGATAACTGGCAGAGCTTCCACGATTGGCTTGTTGAAAGCAATATTCAGCCTGACGTTCTTATCAACAATGCAGGTGTTCTTCCTCGATTTGACAGACTTGTAAACTACACTAAAGAAGAGATTGACGAATCAATTAACATTGACTTCTATTCAGCAGCATATTCTTCGAAGATTATGCTTCCGCTTCTTATGAAGAGCGAAACTCCCGCAATTATAAACGTTGCATCATCTGCTGCGCTTATGGCTCTTGGCGGCACATCAATGTACTCTGCAAGTAAGGCAGCTGTTAAGGGCCTTACAGAAGCAATGAGAGAAGAACTCAGAGGCGAAGCATACATAGGTCTTGTATGCCCCGGATTTACTAAGACTGATATTTTCAGAAATCAGGGTGCAACAGACGGTATGAACCTTATCAACATGGTTTCAACTCCTTGTCACAAGGCTGTCAACAAAATCCTCAAGGGTATACTTCGCAAGAAGTCATACATTGTAGTAGGCTTTGACGGAAACGCTATGGGCAGATTTAACCGCCTTATGCCTGTTCAGGGCTCAAGACTTTTCAGCTCCGTAATCAAAGCATTCAAGATTGATCTTTTTGCTTCAACTTTCGGATATGAAAAGAAGAGTGCGAAGAAGGATAAATAAGAATACAGCAAATATTAAAAGCACTTCACTTGTTTGAGTGAAGTGCTTTCTTTATACCGTAATATCGTTTTTGATTTTGTCAAACAGCGTCTGACCTATGCCGTCTATACGCAGTAAGTCTTCTTTGGTTACAAAATATCCGGTTTCATTGCGGAAATCAACAATCAGTTGTGCACGTGCTTCTCCGATGCCGTCAAGCAAGGTGAGGGTCTGCACATCGGCTGTGTTGATATTGATAAGCCCTTCTTCGGATACTATTGATACGGGCTCTTTCGGCTGGGGTGCAAACGCGGTGTATTCGCTGTTTACAGCGCTTACAATTACGATTGCTGCCGTTATAATAAGAGCTAAGAAAACAAGTGTACGTGACGCTGAGCTTTTCATTTATACGGTTGCAATTTCGATTGAGTTGATGATTACGTCCTCAACGGGCTTGTCACCGCGTGCTGTTTTAACGCTTGCGATAGCGTCAACAACTTCCATTCCTTCGTAAACCTGACCGAAAACGGTGTGCTTGAAATCAAGCCAGGGTGTGCCGCCGACAGCCTTATAGTTTTCGACTGTCTCGGTGGGGAAGCCACGGTCGCTGAGCTGTGCCATCTGTGAGATAAAGCCGGGGTCAACGTCGCTAGCCTGAACGATAAAGAACTGACTGCCGTTTGTGCAGGGGCCTGAGTTAGCCATTGAAAGTGCTCCGCGGAGATTGTGAAGGTCTACGCAGAATTCGTCTTCAAAAGCTTTGCCCCAGATGCTTTCACCGCCGCAGCCTGTTGCTGTGGGGTCACCGCCCTGAATCATAAAATCTTTGATAACACGGTGGAAAACAAGGCCGTCATAGTAGCCGTTCTTTGCGTGTGTTGTGAAGTTCTCAACGGTTTTGGGAGCGAGGTCAGCGAAAAGGCGGATCTTGATGTCGCCCATATTTGTTTTCATTGTGGCGATGGTTTCGCCGTTCAAGGGTTTGTCAAGCTGATTAATCATTGTTATATCTCCTTATCAGTTAGTCTTAAATGCGTTGTATGTGTAGAAGTAGAGTCTTACGTTGTTGTCTTTGGGAAGGTTATTTGCCTCGTAATATTCGTCGGCATACCAGTTGATTGCAACGTAGAGTCCGCGTCGGTTGCCGATCCACTTTGCAGAGTATGTGCCTTCGTCAAGCTCATCGGGCAGTAAATCCTCTGTTTTGGTAAGGGCAAGAGGTGTTGAGTTGTAGACACCGAATCCGGCATCTTCAAGCTGTTTTACGTATGCCTTAAGAGCTTTGTAATCGATACCGTCGGCAAAGAAGGTATAAACATAACCTTTTTCGGTTTTTTCTTCGTTATAGAAGTTGATTTTACCGCTGATTGCAGGCACGTCTTTAAAAAGTGCGTTATCGGGCCAGCTGTGCTCAACGGGTGCTTTGGTCGTTGTTTCAGGAGCAGGGTCTTTTGAACAAGCAGCAAGAGAAACAACGGATATTGCTGCAAGCAGCAGACAGATTATCTTTTTCATATTCATATCCTACCTTTTTAAACAGTATTAATATAATTATAAAGCCATAGCAGATTATTTTCAAGAGATAAGTGCTCTTTTTTCAAAAAAGACTTGAAAAAAACTTATTATTTTATTATAATATACAGCGTTATGTGAATATTTTGCTGGAATAGCTCAGTTGGTAGAGCAGCTCATTCGTAATGAGCAGGTCGCGTGTTCGAGTCACGTTTCCAGCTCCAATGCTTCAAACCGCTCTATATCAACGGTTTGGAGCTTTTTTATATTTGCTTAATGTGCAGAATTACACCCTCAAAAACAGGTGTTTGGAGTTTATTTGGAGTTTATTGCCTTGAGAATTATTAAATAATGCAGGATAGTATATATCAGCTTTACAAAAAGAAATGAATTTGATAAAATAAAAAAGGTTATTCGAGGTGGTAAATTTCGTGTCGACCACACGCCGACGGCAAGACAGGGGAAACCCGAGTAGATGCAGGGGAACGGCACGCCTGCCGAATAACCATTATCGAAAATCACAAACGGTTGTGAATATAAAATTTGAGCGGCTTGCCTTTTATGGTTTGCCGCTCATTATTTATGCTTGTTTTGCTTTCTGATTAGAAAATAAATCTTGCAGAGCTTCAGCGGCTCTTTCATCCGCTGTTTTAATAGCGTGAGTGTAGATGTTGCCGGTAGTGGTAATGTTTGCGTGTCCGAGCCTTTTTGAAACGGTCTTTATATCGGTACCGTTGGCAATCATTAACGTTGCGTTTGTGTGCCTGAGGCTGTGCACGGTTATTTCCGGCAGATTATGCCGCCTTACAAAATCGTGAAACCATCCGCTGACGGTGTCCGGGTGTATTGGTTTACCGTCCCAAGTGGTAAATACTTTTCCGCTGTTTATCCATTTATCACCGATTTTTAGCCGCTGCGTTGCTTGCTCTCTTTTGTGTTCTTTAAGAAGCAGCAGAGCGGATTCGGGTAAACGTATAACTCTATGTGATGATTCTGTTTTGGTATCGTTATCAAAAACACCTCTATTGGATAGGTATAGACTTGATTTATTAATATCAATAATACCGTTTTTAAAGTCTATATCATGCCATTCCAAACCGCAGGCTTCACCTCTGCGCATACCGGAATAAAGAATAAGCGTGAACAATGCTTTGTATGTGAGCGGCTCATTCTCAAGACACTCAAGCAGCTCAGCTGCTTCATATTCATCAAGGTATTTTGCTTCTTTCTTTTCCGCTCGAGGTGGTTTTACACGGGAGCAGGGGTTATACGGGATAATCTGCCAATATACCGCTGTTGTGAGCATAGTTGATATAACACGATGATAATACAGAGCGGTTGCGCCGGATAGCTTGTTATTATCACCTGCAGGAGCAAATAAACTGTTAAAAGGAATATTAAGTGCAGCGGCTATGTTTTCTGCACTTGAGCGGCTTATGTTTTGCCCACGTGCGGCACTACGAACAGTAGCTGCAGACAAGCCCGTTTTATCACAGATTTTCTGCTGAGTGATTTTGTGCTTTTTAATATAGGCTTTTATATCCTTCAGCGGCTTATACTTTGTGTCGCTCCTTATGCCTTCCTCTGCAAGATTCTCATAAAAACTGAGTAAATGATGCGGCTGCAGCTTGTTTAATTGAATGTGACCGAGGGCCGGTGTAATGCGCTTCATGCAGTCGGTATAGTTCTTTAATGTGGTAGGTCTTAAATGTTCTTTAGCGTATTTTTTCACCCATAAATCAAAAAAGTCTGACAGCTTGATATTTCCACCGATATAAAGCCCGTTTTTTACTTGTTCTTCAAATAATACCTTTTGCCGCTCAAGCTCTTTTTCTATCTGCTTTTTAGTCATACCGGGCTCAGGTTTCCACGTTATTGAGCGGCGAATTTGTTTACCGCTCGTATCATAGCCGCTCGAAACGGTAATACGATATGTACCGTTACGTTTAGTTACTGTTGCCATTTTCTTCACCTTTGATTCTTTAGTCTGATTCTTTCTTCTTCAAGCAGTTTTTGATATCGGTTAAAACCTGTAACTTCTTCAAATGCTTTTATTAGTTGTCGCTCTGTTATATTGATATAGTGTTCAATGGCTTGAGATTTAGTTAATACAATTTTTCCGTCACCGTTTTCTGATTCTCCACAAAAAAAGCCTTCTACATCTGTAACGAAAGGTGATAAACATTCTTCTTTTATAGCTGTGGCATTGCTTGCTTCAGAGATATCCGAAATAAGACAGCCGGTATTCCAACAAGCTGTTTGAAATGCTTCGTTCTTGAAAAACGAATTCATAAAAAAGCTAAAATCATTAGGGAAACAATAAAAATAACGAGCTCTGTTATACTGATTTTTTATTGTGTGGCCTTTTCCTTTTTGTAAAAATTCAATTAGTTCCTCATCAAAACCCGTTCTTTTACATATTTCTTGCACGGTTATATCTGTTGTCGCTGCATCAGATAACCCGAGTAGATAATCGGAAGATACATTATACAGCTTTGCATAAAAAACAATATCATCTATATTCGGTTGACGTTCTCCGCTCTCGTGGTAACCTATTATTTGTCGTTTTACGTGCATTTTTTCAGCTACTTGTGTTTGCGTATATCCGTGCTTTTCCCTGCATTCTCTCAGACGTGAACCGATATTGTTGCAAATCATCATAAAAAAACCTCTTTGTTATTAATTCGTTGCAACCTCTTGCAATACTGTTGCTGTTGCGTTACAATATAAGTGTAACAAAGCTGTTGCGCGATGTCAATAGCAATTTTTAAAAGAAAGGAACAATGAAATGAAAAACAAGGAAATAAGAGAAGCCGCTCAAAAGGCAGGTGTAAAACTGTGGCAGCTTGCCGAGGCTCTGGGTATGGCTGATTACAACTTCAGCAGAAAGCTCAGAAAGGAATTTACTCCGGAAGAAAAAACAAAGGCTCTGAACGCTATTGAGCGGCTTAAGGCGGTGAGCTGATGAATATCAGTTACATACCGAGAATGAGAACATTGCCCGAAGCTCTTAAAATGCTCAAAGAATTAGATAGCTCTACAGCTATAACCCTGCGTGCTCTGCGCCGTATGGTGAACAACGGTGAAATTCCCGTTGTAATGGTGGGCAGTAAACGTCTTATAAACTTTGATAAACTGCTTGAGCGGCTTAATGTGGCGGCAGAAATGCCGCCTGAAGCTGTCATAAGGCGAGTTGATGAAAAATGGACACAATAAGCGAATCAAAGAATAAGCCGGTGATTGCTGATAATATGAGCATTAATCTATATGGTTGGATGATAAACCATTTGGATTTGAATACTAAAGCACTTTTGCTATTTATGGCAATATACAGCTTTTCAAAAGGTCCCGAGGCTTGCTATTATGGCACAATAGAATATTCGGGCGAAATTATGAAAGGCGCAACAAAGCAAACTGTTATCACAGCATTAAAAGATATGATAACTAAAGGTTACATAACAAAAAGTATAAAACCTATAAATGGAAAAAATCGTATTTGTTATACCCCTACTGATAGGGTCAAAAAATTAGACCCTCAAGGGCAAATAATTAGACCTGCAGGGGTCAAAAAATTAGACCCTCAAGGTCAAATAATTAGACCCAATAATAAAAGAGATAATAAAGATAATAGTAAAGTGATATATAGCGCAGCGGCACAAAAAACAGGCGTATTATCTATTGAGCCGTCATATGATATTGAGGAATTTGAGCGGCAATCCGCTCAACCGCTGAAATATGTATCACAAAAAGAAAGAGCCGCTCAAAGCTAATGAGCAGCCCCAACAATAAATATTTCTGACAAGGATATTATATAACGGGGTGTGCTGATTGTCAACTGAATTTGAAATAAGTAACGAGCGGCTTGCCGTTCTTATTCAGCAAGGCCACAAAGAATTATACGAGCGGCTATGGGAACAGACAAAGAAATTCTTAAAATTGCAAGCATTTAAATACTATTCTCAGTACAGTGCAATGTTTGACGGTGCAGGGGTTGTTCTTGAGGATTGTTATCAGTCGTGTTTCCTTGCTCTTGTGGATGCTGTAAATGCTTATGAAATAACATCCGGCTTTTCTCTGCTTGCGTACACAAAATATCCGTTAACAAATCATTTGAAGGCGCTCATAAGCTCAAGCCGTGGTGAAAAGATAGAGCCGCTCAATTTGTCGCTCAGCATTGATGCGGCAATAGATAACGCTGATGAGAGCGGAAACACTCTGACATTTGCTGATACTCTGATAGATGAAGCAGCGGCCGCGGCTTTTGATTATGCGGAAAGAGAAATAGAAAGCGAGCATTTGAGCGGAATATTATCAGAAATATGCTCTCGGCTGAATTGGCAAGAACAAAGGGTAATAACTATGTTCTTTTACCAAAACATTGGAATAGCGCAAATCTCAGATTTTTTAGGCTGTGATGCAAGCCGGGTAAAACGTCACGCTCTGTATCTGTTGCGCCAATATATACGCAAATACAAGGCTTGTTTAGGTGATTTTGATAATTATTACCGCGCTGTTGGTGTGAGAGCCTTTCAAGAGCAGTGCGGCAGCAGTGTTGAGCTTGCGGCTGAGCGGATATCATCTTTTGATTGATGAGTAATGCACAAGTATTAAGAAAGATTTTGAGCGGCAAACCGCAATAGGCAAGCCGCTCAGATTGTTAAATATAACGAAACAAACTCGAATAATTGTTGGATTATTGAGTAAATAGCCGCTCAAGCGGTTTTTAATAGGTTTTCCATACCCGAACACCCAAACACCCAAACAAAAAAGCAGATTCGGGTATATATTAGTGTAACACCTATTGGTGCGACACTTTTTAACTATAGCTCCGGATAGTAAATCTCTCACCATACGAGAAGTTTTGAACTCCAGAGCTTTTGTTTTATCTAAAAATGATAAAGTGCTCAGGTGTGTTTACTATTCGGTGTATATAGGGTCGCTTGGTTTTGCTTTGTGTCGGTTTTCTTTAAGCCATTGTTTGAGCTCTTCAATAGTTTGATATACGTCCTCGTCAGTGTACCACTCAGGATGTTTAAGACGGCTCATAAGAGCTCCGTACTGCCATCTGTAATCAGATTCAGTTTCAATAACGGGCAGCGGAGTGCTTAAACCTAAATCCGGGAATGTCATGTATTCTTTTACGGGGATATCAACACCGCCGATATTATACGTCGCACCGAGCGGCGCAGGAATAACATTATTCTGATTTGAGCGGAATATCGGGGTGCCTGTGGTGTTTATTGTGGCTGTATTTGTCATTTTTTTAACTCCTTTTTGTTGACATTCCGCAGCGGATAAGCTATAATGTATTTAACCGCTGCGGCGGTGTTTTATGGGCTGTTTGTAGTGCTTTCCAGGGCGGTTACAAGCAGCTTTGTTTTATTCGGTATCGAGCGGAAAATCAATATTACCGAATCCTATGATATACTCACTGCGGAATAATTCATTTTCAAATGAAAATCTTATTTCAGTGTTTTCCGCTGCGGTCTTTGCACTGTTCGGCTTCTTTGCCGGCGGTGTTGTTTTCGGGTTACGCTTTTTCTTATTGCGTTTTTGCTTTGACATTTGTTATCACTCCTTTGCTGTGATTATATTATACTACTTGTACAAGTATAAATCAATGCACAAATTAGCCAAACTTGTACAAGTATATTTGTGCAACATTATACTTGACCAAGTATACACAACTGTGCTATAATGAGTACAATGGGAGAGGTATCTAAATTCAAAACCGCTCCAACAAGCAGAAAAGGAGTTTTTTGAATGTCGGATAAAGGTAAATCAAGCACAAAAGCAAAAAACAAATATAACGCTGCTAATTATGATAATTTGCGTATTGTTGTCCCTAAGGGAAAAAAAGAGCTTATTAAAACGCATGCTGAAAGCCAGGGCGAAAGCATAAACGGTTTTGTCAATAGAGCGATAGAAGAAACAATAAAAAATGATATTGACAAATAATTGAATATTAAGCCGCTGCCGGGGGAATAAATGCAGATACTGTACGTATCAAATGCATGTAAATAACGAAACAACTCGAATAAATATTTGGATGTTGGATAATTTAGCCGCTCAAGCGGTTTTTAGTGTATTTTGCATAACCCGAACACCCAAACAGAAACAAAAGCAAATAATAGCATATTTTGACAATAATTAAAGCCGCTCAAGTTTTTAAAGAACTGTACAAAATAAACAGTTAATAAATTCGTATTTTGTATAATTTTTAAGTTGATTTTGTTGCGCTTTTTGAGTAGAATAATATTGCAGGTAGAAATACGCTGTATACTCGTGTTATCGAATTTACGTTTAAGCGGCATGTTCTGTCGCCGAGCACGAGGGAGCCGCCTTTGGGCGGCTTTTTTAATGTGTGGGGATGTTTTATGGATATTTATATTTACTCCGATGAATCGGGTGTTTTTGATTATAAACACAATAGATATTTTGTTTTTGGTGGCGTAGTTTTTTTGAATATAGAAGACAGAGATAACGCTGCAAGAAAGTATCTTCGTGCTGAAAGAGTTGTTAGAAGTGCTGAGAAATTGTCTTGGGATAGTGAAGTTAAAGCGACAGCAATTTCAAACAAAAACAAAGGTAAGTTATTGCGTTCTCTTAACAATATTTATAAATTTGGTATAGTAGTTAATCAAAAGGTCCTTAACAAGAATATTTTTGATAATAAAAAATCCAAACAACGTTATTTAGATTATGCTTTCAAAATAGGGGTTAAACGATTCTTTGAAGATTTGATAAACCAAGGGATTATTGTTCCTTCCGAGGTTAATAATATGTTCTTTTTCGTCGATACGCATACTACTGCCACTGACGGACGTTATGAGTTGCGTAGTGCTTTGGAGCAGGAATTTAAAATAGGTACATTCAATTATTGTTGGAGTCACTTTTTTCCGCCGATATTTCCACAGCTTAAACAGCTTGATTTAAAATTGTGTAATTCGAAAAAAATCACCTTGGTTCGAGCAGCTGATATAGTTGCCAATAGATTGTTTTATGAAGTAACTACTGGACTATCAGACTTCGAAAATAAAGACAATGTACATGTTACACATTTGCCTAATTGATTTTAGACACCAAATTAAACTTTATTGGAGTTTATTTGGTGTTTATTTTTATGTTTGGAGTTTGTTTTTCGTGAAAGCTCGTGAAATGCATAGTGTTACAAAATGGCTCTGTATCAACATAATTTGATAGCTTGTGAAACTGTATGAAAGCTGTGTTACTCAATTCGTAATGAGCAGGTCGCGTGTTCGAGTCACGTTTCCAGCTCCAGAAAAAGCACTTGCAATACGCAAGTGCTTTTTCTATAAATCCTGATGGATTTGTGAAACACATTGAGGGTATGTAAAAGATTATTTCATATTGCGTAGCAATATTTCATTTAATGTGTTATATTGTATACAGAGGTGATAGATTTGAAAAAATTATTATATATTGATGCCTGTATAAGGGATGAGCAGTCAAGGACAAAAAGAATCGCAACCCCTATAATCGAAGCGTTAAAGCAAAAGTATGAAGTGCAGCCTCTGGTTATAAATGAACTTGATCTGAGCATTGTCAGAAAAGAACTTATAACAAAGCGTACAAGCGGTGAGATTGATTCGCAGGTTATGCAATGGGCAGAAAGTGTGCGCGATGCAGACCGAATCGTTATTGCCGCACCTTTCTGGGATATGTCTTTCCCCGCAGCCTTAAAGAACTTTTTTGAACTGTGCTCGATTATGGACGTAACCTTCAAGACCGATGATAAAACCTGCTACGGTAACTGCAAGGCTGAAAAAATGCTGTACATCACCACCAGAGGTATGAATATCAGCACAGGCGATGAGTTAGAGCAGGCTACTCCCTATCTTAAAGCACTGTCATGGCTCTGGGGTATAGGTCCGCTGCAGGTAATTTCGGTGCAGAATACAGACTATCTTCCGGCTTCGGAAATCGATACCATTATCAATGAAGCAATCTCTGACGGACTTAAAATTGCAGAGGAATTTTAAAAATACAGCGTAAAAAACAACCTGACTTGTTCAAAACAAATCAGGTTGTTTAATTTTGCTTTTATTTAAGCGGTGCTTTTACCGCAAGCTCAAAATCTGTATCATCTACCTTACCGTCACCGTTGAGGTCGGCAGCATCTTTATATGCTGTGCCGATATCTTCTTCACTGAGCAATCCGCTTTCAAACATACCGACAAGGAATGCGTCGTTTGCATCCTTGCTGCAGTTGCCGTCAACGTCACCCTTAACACTTACAGTAAGCGTATTGATTGTGTTATCGGTGTCTGTGACGATAACTTTGCAACCCGTTGAAAGAAGCGAGTCTGCAGGCAACACAGTGCCGTTTGCAGATGCAAACTTTGTTGCAAGCGAAGTGAAATTCTTTGCAATGGCATTATGTGTAAGGTTGGTGTAGGTTGAAGCACCGAGCACAAAGCCGTTGCCGTCCGCCTTTACGGTGAGCTCTTCGTTAACACCCGGGTTAACTGCGTCAGGTACGAAAACCTGCTTTGCAGCGTGAATCTGACCGCTTTTTGCCGTTGACTTTACGTTATTGAGACCGTAGCCTACGGTAATGTTACCTACAAGTGTAGGTACGCTGAGCGTAAGATCACCGCTGTATAGTACAACGTTTTCGCTGACCTTAAAGGTTACGCTTGCAAGTGTACCACCGTCGGTCATAAGCGTTTCATCGATAACAGCGAAGTAAACTTCATCATCGGTATATGCTTTGTTGGATACAAAGTATTCACTTGCCGCGTCACCGCTTTCAACGTTTACAGGGGTGAGCACGTCTGAATCGTAGCCGAGAATAAACTCACCTGCACAGTAACCTCTGTTGTCATTTACAGATACGTTTACCGTTACTTCGTCACCCGGACGGAGTTGGCTTGCACTGTTAACAGTAAACACAGGTGCGGGTGCTGCAGCCTGTGAAGCGAATACTGCAGCCGTTGCTGTGACAGCAACGGTGCAGATAATGGCAATTATTTTTTTTGCGGTTTTTGCATTCATTTAATCAAATCCTTATGGATGATAAACTTAGAAAAGGTTGAAGAAAGCAAGAATTACCTTGTTGATAAGAACACCGAAAATCTTGCTGAAGATGTTGAGCTTGATTATGTCGCTGTCCATAGCTTCTTCTGCAAGGAGGAGAACCTCTGAATCGTACTCAGTCTCACCCTCGTGGAGTGTGATGAGACGGCCGCCTCTGTTGTAATCCTGACCGTAGGAGTTGAATGTGCAACCGGGTGTGTTGACGATATCAACACCGTTAAGCTCAACTGTGAATGTGTTTACGTGGTCGTGGCCGGAGAATACAGCAACTGTGCCCTGCTCAACAAGAGCATCGAACTGACCGAAGTTTGTAACACCGGGACAGGGAGGCTCGGTAAGCATACCGTCCTTAATAGCGGAGAAATCAGCAAATGTGAGGTCGTACTCTTTGCCGTTGCAGAACTTGCTGTCGAAGCTGATAGCAACCTCGGACTTTTCCTTATAGAAAACGTCCATAATCTCGCCGACGATGATGTGCTGGAATGCCATTGAAGGAATTACTTTACCACCGTTTGCCGATGTGTAAGTGTTGTTTAATGCCTTGAACCAGTTGATCTGGTCGGGGTATACACATTCGTAGCCGCCGTTACCGTTTTCGTCTGTGTAGCCGCTTGTACCGGAGTCAAACATATAGAGGTTGTATGCAACTTTGAGAGAGTCACTTGCAAGGATGGGAAGGTTGTGTGTAGCAACACCTGAGAGAGAGGGAACAGCATCGTATGCAAGGCAATACTTGCCGCCGTGCTTCTGGTAGTAGCTGAGAAGAATTGCGTTGTGTGTAATCTGCTCCTCTACGGGGCCATACTCTCTGTCATGGTTACCGAAAACGAGAGTGAAGTATGTTTCGTGCTTAACAAAAATCTCTACGATCTGTGCAACGGCCTGCTCCTGCTCTCCGTCACCGTCGACAGTGTTGTCACCGCCGAGAACTACAAGGTCAGGGTCGTACTTGATGAGGCAGTGCTCGATAAACTGAAGCATTTCATCGTGAGCAGGATATTCATCCTGACAGTCTGTAAGGTGAAGAATTTTGAATTCGCCGTTTTCGTCAAAACGAAGGATGGGGAGATCAGAATCTGCTGCAAATGCCATAACTGTGCATGAGAAAAGCATGACAAGTGCAAGAACGATTGATAAGGCTTTTTTCATTTTTGTTTTATCCTTTCTGATATGTATATTGGAAGTCTTGCGGGACTTCTGCTTATCTAAAATATTTTATCATAAAATAAGCATAATTTCAAACAGATATACATACATCGGGTTTACAAAAATTCAGACTTGTTTTTGTGCTATTTGTATATTTAAAAAAGCAAGGCACAAAAACCTTGCTTTTAAACAGTATTATATCTGCACTGCTAAACTCTGCAGTGTGTTGATAAGGGCTGTGCACTCGTCAAGCGTATCGGTAACGATTGTTATTTCAACAAGTTGGTCGCCGACCTGCGCACAAAGCATACAGTAAACTACGCTTTCTTCGTGGTCTGCATAGGTTGCACTTACAAGATATTCTATACCGCCTACGGTAACGGAGTCAAATATGTTTTTCATTTCTACATCCTCACCGTATGCGTCGCTGTACTGACCTTCTAAAATCGGTATAAGTGAAGCGTGATAATATGCAGAATATTCTTTGGGTGCTGTATATGCACCGTCACCAATGGCGATTGATATTTCGTCGCCGTCTTCTGCGATAAAGTAAACAACACATTCGGAGTCTTCCATAGTGTATTCTTCATACAAATCATCGTCAGCCTCTGTAAAGCCCTCCGGGCACTTCAGCTGAAGATTGAGCCAATCGTTTCGGTATACATTGTCTGTAATTGTGCCGTGCGAAACGGTGTCGTTTGATTCGGATATGAAATCTTTATCGGGGTATTTTGCATCTATCTGTTCGAGGATTTCAGAACCTCCTGCTGTTGCAAGAAAAACACCGATTAAAAACCCGATTCCTAAAAAAACAATAAATGAAACGACAGCACTGATTACAATAATTGCCGTAATCTTTCCCTTGGTCATTCTTCTTTTCTGAGGCTGGGGCGATACTTCAACGGGCTGTGAGATAGGTTGAGTAACGGGCTGTTGAGCAGTACAAATACATATTTCACCGTCTTCAAGTTTCTTGCCGCATTTTGTACAGTACATTGTTTGTCCCCCTTATGTTTACTTTGCGTTGTTAACAATATATTAACAAATTATTGCTTAGTTGTCAACAAATTTGCTATTTCGATTTCTTTTTCGCATTGACCTATTGAATAAAATGGTTTAAAATACCAATTATAGATACAAAGGGGGATTGTAAGATGAAGCGTTTGAGTAAGGCTTTACTCGGTACGGGTGCTGCTGTGCTCGGCATCGCGGCGGCTTCGCCCGTTATTGTCGGCGAGCTTTTGTGGCACGGTGTACTTACCAAAAGAGGCAGTGATGCACTCGGTAAATTCTTTGCCGAAGAGCCCGTTCAGCCTTCAGAAAAGCCTGAATTTGATATATGCGAAGGTGCAGGTGAGTGGTTTGATTCTACACCTCACGAGGATGTTATAACTCTCAATTCAATAGGCGATACCCCTATGGCAGTGCTTTTCAGAAACAGTGACAGCCACAAGTGGGCTATTGTCTGCCACGGTTACACAGCCGAGCCGTGTGTTATGGCACGCTATGCGAGAGAGTATTATAAAAAGGGCTATAACCTTGTAATGCCTTATATGCGCGGTACGGTAAAGGGTGTCAAATCACCCAAGGGTGTTGTTGCATACACGATGGGATACCTCGATAAGCTTGATCTTGTTGCGTGGGTGAATTATGTTGTTGAGCTTGACCCCGAAGCTCAGATTGTGCTTCACGGCGAATCTATGGGTGCCGCAACAGTTATGATGGCTGTCGGAGAGCCTTTGCCCGATAACGTAAAATGTGCGATAGAGGATTGTGGCTATACAAGCGTATGGGATGAGTTTGCACATAATATTGTCGATATGTTCCACCTGCCGGTATTCCCGTATCTCTATGCATCACAGTTTTGCATAAAGCATCATATCGACCTTGACTTTAAAAAAGCATCCTGCGTTGAGGCACTCAAAAAGTCAAAGACACCTATGCTCTTTATCCACGGTGAAGCCGATACTTTCGTGCCGTTTGAAATGGTTTACAAAAACTATGAAGCGTTCGGCGGTGAAAAAGAGCTTCTTACAATTCCTGAAGCGGACCACGCACTTTCCGTCAACACCGATCCCGTAACTTATTTCAATAAAGTCTGGGAGTTTGTCGGTAAGTATATAGAGGAATAAATTTTGAAAAAGCTTTGCTTGTTTGTTTGAGCAAAGCTTTTATGTTTTTTGTGACGAAAGGGTATAATAATCTGTCTGTAAGGGTGAAAGGAGGAAGAAAAATGCAGGATGAACAAATTGTTGTGTTGTATTTCAACAGGGATGAAAACGCAATACGTGAAACCGAACGTAAATATGGGGGTTACTGTATGAGTATTGCAAATAATATTCTGCAAAACCTGCACGATTCGCAGGAGTGTGTGAATGATACTTATATACGCACCTGGGAGTCAATACCACCGCACAAGCCTGAAAGCTTGCGTGCTTTTATCGGCAGAATTACACGCCGTCTCGCACTCAATATGTGTGAAAAAGCATCGGCACAAAAGCGTGGCAAAGGCACTGTGCAGTTGGTGCTTGATGAGCTTGGCGAATGTATACCCGATACGGTCGGTGATACTGTGCAAGGATTTGTGATAACAGATGCGCTCAATTCTTTCCTTGCTTCTTTACCCGAACAAAACAGAAATATTTTTGTCAGAAGATACTGGTATATGAGTACTGTCAAAGATATTGCGGCAGATTACGGAATGAGTGAAAGCAAGGTTAAAATGCGACTTATGCGAATGAGAAACGCACTGAAAGCACATCTTGAAAAGGAGGGAATAATTATATGAAAAATAAAAGGCTTTTGTCTGCACTGGATGACATAAAAGATGAGTTTGTAGAAGCTGCCGCTCCGAAAGGAAAAAAGAAAACTGCGAAAACTTATATAAAAATTGGTGCACTTGCAGCTTGTGTTGCTCTTGTTGTTACAGCTGTTGTGATTTATACGCAGAACACAAAACTAATGAGAGTTTCACTTCCCGATATTTTGGAAGGCGGAATGAGTATGGAAGCATATTTTGCGTACAGTGAAGACGAACTTATCAATAACAATCCGTGGAGTGAAGGAATAAAGAAACTTCCTGTTTATAAAAACACAGCGTATGCACTGTCGGGCGATGATATACCGCAGACCGATTTAAGTCAGTTTGAAGATGTTTTGCTTGATTATGCGGAAAGACTCGGAATAAAAGCGGATAAATCACAAATCAAAAAGGAAGAAACGCAGATATATATCGAAACCGATAACATTAAAGTGTCGGTTAATCCGTGGCTGAGACTTAATGCTTATATCAGCGGTGAAAACATTTCACTTGACGACTATGCAGACTATGACGAAATAAGCAAAACGGCAAATTACCTGAAAGAAAAGTATTCAGCTTATCTCAATATGAAAAATCCGACGGCGGATATAAGTATGGGCGATTATGATGTTTACGGAAAAAGAAAGTTTTCACTTGCGTTTTATGATGCTGACTCCGATATAAAAAAGAGTATTGAAAATTATAATTTCAATAAAGTGTCGTTTTATATGTTAGAGGATGGTGTGCTTAATATTTCGCAGAGTGTGTCGGGTAAAGAGCTGCTTGGCAATTACCCGATAATTTCACTCGAGGAAGCTACTGGTTTGCTTGAACAAGGCAAATACGCTACAAGTGTCGGTGCCGATTTCCTTGGTGTGCAGGCTGTGAAAAAAGCAGAGCTGGTTTATTTTGTTTCATCGACATCAGAGTATTTCATACCGTATTATAAATTCTATGTTGAAATCGAACACGATGGGACTATAACGCAGGATTTACCCGGAATCAAAAGCTACGGTGCTTATTACGTACCTGCAATTGACAGCGAATATATAATAGAAGAATAAAAAGCTATATAAAATAACAGCAGCCTTACTCAAACGAGTAAGGCTGCTGCTTTATATTGATTAACTTTTTAATCAGTTTCTGGGCTTTCTGTCGCCGCGGCGGAAGTCCTTACGGGGAGCCGGACGGCGGGGAGCATCGGAGATTGTGTTTTCGGGAACCATACCCTCAATCTCGATAAGTGCATCTCTTCTGGAGAGGTTGAGTCTGCCCTGATCGTCGATTTCGAGAACCTTAACGATAACCTCGTCGCCTACAGCAACAACGTCTTCAACCTTCTCTGTACGCTTAACGTCGAGGCGGCTGATGTGTACAAGACCTTCCTTACCGGGAGCGATTTCAACGAATGCACCGAAGTCCATAATACGTGTTACAACACCGTTGTAGAATGAACCGGGCTCGGGATCGTGAGCGATTGTGTTAACCATAAGAAGTGCACGCTCTGCATCCTCAAGATCGATAGCGCTGATGAAGATTGAACCATCTTCTTCAACGTCAACCTTACAGTTGCACTCTGCACAGATCTTCTGAATAACCTTACCCTGCTTACCGATAACCTCGCTGATCTTCTCAACGGGAATCTTTGTTGTAAGCATCTTGGGAGCGTACTTGGAAAGCTCCTTACGGGGCTCTGCGATACACTTGAGCATTACTTCATCAAGGATTTCGCAACGAGCTGTATATGTCTTGTCAAGAGCCTCACGGATGATGGCGGGAGTAAGACCGTGTACCTTGAGGTCCATCTGGATTGCTGTGATACCCTTCTTGGAACCTGCAACCTTGAAGTCCATATCGCCGAAGAAATCTTCAAGACCCTGGATATCAACCATTGTCATAAAGCGGTCACCCTCGGTAACAAGACCGCAGGAGATACCTGCTACGGGAGCCTTGATCGGAACGCCTGCTGCCATAAGTGAAAGAGTAGAACCGCAGACGGAAGCCTGGGATGTTGAACCGTTTGAGGAGAGAACCTCGGAAACAAGACGGATGCAGTAGGGGAATTCCTCTACGCTGGGGATAACCGGAACAAGAGCCTTTTCTGCAAGAGCACCGTGACCGATTTCACGTCTGCCGGGACCTCTGGAGGGCTTTGTCTCACCAACAGAGTATGCAGGGAAGTTGTAGTGGTGCATATATCTCTTTTCGGTTTCGTTGTCGATACCGTCGAGAAGCTGAACATCGCTCATGGGGCCGAGTGTTGTTACTGTGAGAACCTGAGTCTGACCTCTTGTGAACATACCTGTACCGTGTGCTCTGTCGAGGAGGTCAATCTCTGCTGCAAGAGGACGGATCTCGTTGATACCTCTGCCGTCAACACGCTTGCCGTCGTCAAGAAGCCAGCGGCGTACAACGTACTTCTGTGTCTTGTAAAGGCAGTCGTCAATCTTTGCAATCTCTTCGGGATAGATTTCGTCAAACTTCTCGTGAACTGCATCATAGATGGGCTTGAGTCTTTCGTCGCGGATACGCTTGTCGTCTGTATCGAGAGCAACGCGGATATCCTCAATAGCGAAGTCCTTGATAGCCTCGAACATCTCAGGAGCGGGATCATTTGAGGGAAATTCGATCTTTTCTTTGCCGCATTCAGCCTTGATTGTGTTGATGAACTCGACAATCTTCTGGTTTTCTGCGTGAGCAAACATAATACCGTCGTACATTTCGTCGTTGGTAACTTCGTTTGCAGCAGCTTCAATCATAGCAACGAGATCGGATGTGGAAGCGACTGTAACGTACATTTCGCTCTTTTCCTTCTGCTCTGCTGTGGGGTTGATGATATACTCGCCGTCAACCATACCGACAACAACACCGGATACAGGGCCGTCCCACGGAATCTCGGAGATGGAGATAGCGATTGAAACACCGAGCATAGCTGTGATTTCGGGTGAACAGTCGGGGTCAACTGACATAACTGTTGCAACAACGCCGACATCGTTTCTCATATCCTTGGGGAAGAGAGGACGGATAGGTCTGTCGATAACACGGGAAGCGAGAGTAGCCTTTTCGCTTGCTCTGCCTTCACGGCGCTGGAATGAACCGGGGATTCTGCCTACTGAGTAGAGCTTCTCCTCAAAGTCAACGGAGAGGGGGAAGAAGTCAACGCCTTCACGGGGTTTTGCAGCCATTGTAGCTGTACAAAGTACGTTTGTCTCACCGTAGCGGACAAGGCAGGCGCCGCCTGCAAGCTCAGCCATTTTGCCGATTTCTACAACAAAGGGGCGGCCTGCGATTTCTGTCTTAAAGGTTTTGAATGTGTCAAAAGTTCTTAAAGTCATAATGCTTACCTCTTTCTTTGTATTATACCCGGAAAGCGGCACGAACTTACTTTTAGCAATAAATAAAGCATTCGAGCTTGTCCGCTCAAACACTTTATTTACCGCTAAAGCCTGTCGGCGGCTTTCCGGTGCTTTTCAAAATTGCAGGGCGGCAACCGCTTGGGAAGCCGCCCTATTAGTGCCTGGATTATTTACGAAGACCGAGTCTTGCAACGATTGAACGGTAACGCTCAATGTCAACCTTCTGAAGGTATGCAAGAAGGTTACGTCTGTGACCTACCATCTTGAGAAGGCCACGGCGAGAGTGATGATCCTTGTGGTGCTCCTTAAGGTGAGCTGTAAGGTCATTGATTCTCTTTGTGAGAACAGCAATCTGTACTTCGGGTGAACCTGTGTCGCCCTCGTGGATAGCGTACTCAGCGATGATTGCACTCTTTTCTGCGTTTGTCATTATTTTCACCTCATTTTAATTATTTATTCGCAACCCCAGAGCAGGGCAGGTGACAACCTCGTTGAGGTTTACTCCCTGTACCGAGAGAAGGAACATGCAAAGCAAATTATATCACAGTAATGCTGATTTGTAAAGATTTTTTTACTGTATTATGTGCACAAAATATGGCGCAAATTTATGCGCCATACTGTTTTTTATGCATTATAATTATCTTTAAGGCCCTGTTCGTCGTAAAGGAATACGGATTCGAGCATAATGTTGATGCCTGTCTCAATTGACTTGAGGTCGAGGTTGTCACCTGTGTCAAGTCTTGTGTGATAGTATCTTGCAGGTGCGGGGTCCATAGCTGCAAGCGTTGCACCCTTGAAGCCTGCTTTACATACGGCAGCTGCATCGGATGCACCGAGGAAAATTGACTTGTAAGGAAGGTCGAGACCTGCGTTGAGTGCAGCCTGCTTGAGAAGTGCACATACCTGTGCATCAGACTTGACTGTGAATGTCATATCACGGCTGTAGATTGCATAGAAGTCATAATCACGGAGTGTGTCGACACCGATGAATACTGTTTCCATATCCTCAAGCTCTTTCTTGTGCTCTTTTGCAAAAGCCTTTGCGCCTCTGAGACCTGCTTCTTCAGAACCGGTGAGAAGTGTCCATACTTCGACATCCTCAAAACGAAGGTCGTTGTCTTTGAGGTACTTCATAACTGCGATTGAAGCAACTGAGCCTGTGAGGTTATCATTTGCACCTTCGACGGGAAGCTTGTAGTTGAGGAAGAAGATTGCTGCACCAAAAAGGATGCACCATGCGAGCATTACCCAGCGGAGAATATCGATAAGAAGTGAGCCTGTGTTGCCTGTTGCAACGCTGTAGATTTCGGCAACAAGAGCAATAACGATACCTGCTACCGCACCGCCGATAACTGTTGTGATAAGGGGCGGACCGCCGAGGTATGTGTAACGCCACTCGTATGAAGAGTCAACGTGACCTGATACGATGATACGCTTTTTGGCTGTGCCCTTTGCGTTGTATTTTGCAACAACGTTGTGAGAAGTGCGTTTCGGGAAGAACGGGTCGAGTGTTTCACCGTAGAAGAGGAACTCTGTTACGATGAAGAAAAGGCAGATAAGGCTGAGTGCAAGCGGAATAACGGGCAGCCAAGAGGGTGCACCGGGAATGAACGTGCCTGCAAAGAAAACGCCGTTAGCAATAATCATAATAATTGCGCAAAGACGGATCCAGCCGAGGAATGCCTTAGGATGAAGCTCGAACGGCTCGATTTTTACGTCGTCAGCGTACTTGCCGAGTTCAGCGGCAAATCTCTCCTGAGCTTTTTTCTCAGCTTCCTCACCGGGAGCTCTGGGACCGATTGTTTTACAGACGTCTTTAATCTGTCTGGCAGTGTAGTTTGCGTATTCACGCAGCTTGGGAGCATAATTCGGAATGCTCTCGGATGCTTTCATGATATAATTCCCCTTTCATATAAAGCATTATACCACTAAAGTATAGCAAATCCGTGGGATTTTTCAAGATAAACCACATAATAAAATGTAACTTTTTCGTGAATGGTGTTACTTGCTTGAAAAATGAACGGATATATGATATAGTGATTATAACTGTTAATTTAACAATGATCAAAGGTGATATGGTATGAAAAAAATAATTTGTCTGGTAATAGCTGCTCTGATTCTTATGTTTACGCTTACTGCGTGTTCCGAGAAAGAGCCTGAAATAAATACGGATAATTTCCCTGCGATTACCGTAGGTGTAACAAAAGGAAGAAGCCCGCAGGATGAAGTTATGTACGGTCTTGAGCTTCACTTCCCCGAAAACGGCTATAAACTTGTGTTTAAAGAGTATGATACAGGTGAGCAGGCTCTTGCGGCACTCGAAAAGGGTGAGGTTGACTTTACCCTGATGCCGACCAAAAATGAATTTAACAAATACAATTCCGATGCTCTCCTCAATTTAGGCCCGGTGTACTATCATCCTATGGGTATTTATCTTGTTTCTTACAGCAAGGTAACTGAGATTGAAAACGGTGCAAGCGTTGCTTTGCCTGATGATGAAGAGGGTATGGCACGTGCACTGCTCCTTCTTGAAGCTAACAAATACATCACTCTCAAAGAGGGTGCAGGCTTAAAGGCAAAGCTTGAAGACATTGTGAAAAATGAAAAGAACTTTGAATTCAAAGCTGTGGCACACGATAAGGTTGCCGTAACAGATGCAGATATACGCATTATGGGCTCGCTCGAGGCAAGTGCAGCAGGATATGAACGCGGATTTGACGCTTTTACAAGTGAGCAGGCAGATAGTGCTGCTGCAGTTGAATATGCCGTAATTCTGGCTATTCGCAAGGCAGACCTTAAAACTCATGAAATGGATCTTGTGGAGAAATACTTCTTTACACGCCGTATGTATCAGGCAATAGACGGCTCAACCGACAATATTATTTCACCTATGTTTGATCTCAGATGATGAAAACAGGTATTGCGATGAGCGGCGGAGTTGATAGCTCCGTTGCGGCTCTGCTCCTTCAGCAGGGCGGATACGATTTGCTTGGTGTTACCATGCGTGCCTTCGAGGGTGCACCCGAAAGAGACGAAACCGATGCTGCTGCAGTTGCGGCAAGACTCGGTTTCGGGCATATTACTGTTGATTTGTGCGACAAATTCAGAAGCACGGTTATGGAATACTTTGCCAATAGTTATATCAGTGGCGAAACTCCCAACCCTTGCGTATACTGTAATAAGGTGATAAAATTCGGTGCTCTTACCGATAAGGTGAAAGAACTCGGTTGTGAAATGATAGCAACCGGTCATTATGCAAGGGTAAACAAAACTGATTCGTCAGGCAGAATTCTGCTTGAGCGTGCAGTATATAAAGAGAAGGATCAGAGCTACGTGCTGTGGCAGCTTTCTCAGGTACAGCTCGCTTCGGCTTTATTTCCGCTTGGTGATTACACCAAACCTCAGGTACGGGAGATAGCGGCTGAAAACGGCTTTATTTCGTCAGACAGACCAGACAGTCAGGATATCTGCTTTGTGCCCGACGGCTGTTACCGTGAGTTTATTGAAGAGTTTACGGGTATAAAATTTGCTCCGGGTGATTTTATCGGCACTGACGGAAAGCTTTGGGGCAGACACAAGGGTCTTATCGGTTATACGATCGGTCAGCGTAAGGGGCTTGGTATAAGTGCACCTGCACCGCTGTTTGTTATCCGTAAGGATGTTGAGAAAAACAGAGTTTATCTTGGCTCACACGATGAACTTTTTTCATCGAGAGTTGAAGCAAAAGAAATAAATCTTATCGCAGTGGAGAGAATAGATTCATCTCTGCGAGTTACCGCAAAAACAAGATACAGCCAGAAAGAGGCTGCCGCTACAGTTTATCAGACAAGCGACAGCACAATGACAGTTGAATTTGACGAGCCGCAGAGAGCTGTTACCCCCGGTCAGTCCGTTGTGCTTTACGATGGTGAAACCGTGGTAGGCGGCGGCATAATTTGCTGAGAAAGGTTGTATTTCAATGTCTGAAACTCCTGATTTTATTTCCGGTGAAAACAGTCGGAGAAATCTGATGGAGGTTAACGAAATTACCCGTAAGAGAATTCTCGAAAAGTATATTCTTGACGGTGTGGATATTCCGTGTGCTGACGGTGTGATTATTTCACCTGAGGCTACGATAGGTGCAGGTACAAGAATTTTACCCGGTACAATAATTACAGGCAGAACATTAATAGGTTCAGGCTGTGTAATAGGCCCTCAGAGTAAGGTTGAGTCGAGCGTTATAGGCGATAACTGTGAGATTAATTCAACACAGTGCGAAAACAGCACGATTGGAAATTATGTAAAGGCTGGACCCTTTACTCATATACGCCCGAACTGTATTGTTTCGGACGGTGTTCATATAGGGAATTTTGTAGAAATCAAAAACTCTGTTATCGGTGCCGGTACAAAAATCAGTCATCTGACATATATAGGTGACAGTGATGTCGGCAGCGGTGTAAATATAGGGTGCGGATGTGCTACGGCAAACTATGACGGCACACGTAAACACCGCACAATCATAGGTGATAAGGCGTTTATAGGGTGTGATACCTGCCTTGTTGCCCCCGTAAAAGTAGGCAATGGTGCTTATACGGCGGCAGGTTCGGTTATAACCGAGGATGTGCCTGACAGCACTATGGCGATAGCAAGATCAAGACAAACAATAAAAAGAAAAGTGAGGAAGTACAATGAAAATTAAAAGAATAGTTGCGTTGTTGCTGGCAGCTGTAATGCTGTTTGGCTTTACAGCTTGTAAGGGTAATCCCGAACCTGAAAAAAAGGGTACGCTTTATGCCGGATTTGATCAGATTTTTAATGATGAATCCACAAAATTTTACTATATCAAAAATCCGGAAGCATTTATGCGTGCTGCTCAGTATGAGCTTAAGCTTGATGAAAAAACAGCAAGCGAATATCTTTCTGACAGCGATAACTGGGAGTTCTATTCTCTTAACGTTACAATCAACAATAACACAGACAAAAATCATACGTTTGTCGGCTTTGCGGCAGGCGAAATGCCCGACGGAATGTGGCTGAGTAAAGCATCGTCTTACGGTGAGCTTTCTTTGCCGGCTAATGCTTCCGGTCGTGACTATCCTGCAAGCGTACTTATTGATACTCGTAAGGTAAGCGTAACAGAAATGTACAGTGCCGTTGCGAATCTTGATATCAATATTCTGTATTACGAAACACCTGCAGACGATGAAACTGAAGTGCCTGAGAGCGAATATAAAAATCTTAAGGTAACGAGCAATGTTGTTGCACCTGAGGAGGATAAAGTTAAGCCCGAAACTCAGATAGGTGCAAAACGAACGACTATTGAAGACGGTTCAAGCTTCCTTGAAACATACAGAACAAACAGTATTGCGTTCAGCAACGAAGCAAAGCTCTTTGGCCTTGACAGCACAACTGCTGCACAGGTTCTTGCTGTGGACAGCGGCTGGCAGTGGTATACACTTTATATTGAAATTGAAAACAAGACCGATGATGAACTTAACGTAAATAAGGTTGTTGCTGCGGATAACGGTAAAAACGGTGTCTGGGTATGTAACATTTCTCAGTACGGTGAGTTCGGTATGCCTGCAAACGATAAGCAGGAGCTTCCCGTAAGCGTGCTTGTTGATACTTCAAAGCTGGGCGGAAAGAGTGCTCAGGAAGCAATTTCGCAGGTTAAGATTCAGCTTGAGTATATTGCAGGCGCAACCGTTGATGACGAAGGTAACGAGAGTGTTCTTCCGTCAAAGAAAGTTGACGTAAAATAAAACAAAATAACCAGAAGGTTGCAGTCGGTTGGCTGCAACCTTTTTGTTGTTTATTGGCACTGAATACAGAAAATTCGATAAAATGTATAGATTTTTTTATTTATATAATATAGACTTTTGTTTTTTACTGTGTTATAATCCGAATTGTATGCATGTATAGATTAAGACCAATGCATATTGTGCCGTAAGGTGCGGTGCTGCCGCAGCAAAAGGCTGCACGGTCTTAACACTCTACGACAAAGGAGGAAAAGTCGAATGCTTAAAAAAATCAGCAAAATCCCCTTCAAGGGCACACCCGAGCAGGAGGCACAGCTCAACGCAATCATCGAAGAGAACAAGCACGATTCCAGTATGCTTATGCACGTAATGCAGCAGGCACAGGCAATCTACGGTTATCTTCCCTTCGAGGTTCAGGTTATGATTGCAGAGGGTATGGATATTCCGCTTGAAAAGGTTTACGGTGTTTCCACCTTCTATGCTCAGTTCTCACTTTCACCTAAGGGCAAGTACAACATTTCAGTATGTTTAGGTACAGCTTGCTCCGTTAAGGGTGCTCAGGCAGTTCTTGATGAAATTGCAAAACAGCTCGGTATTGCAGCAGGCGAGTGTACAGAAGACGGTATCTTCTCACTTGAGGCAAGCCGTTGTATCGGTGCTTGCGGTCTTGCTCCCGTTATGAACATCAACGACGATGTTTACGGTAAGCTTACTCCCGATCAGATAGCAGGCATCCTTGCAAAGTACAAGGACTGATAAATTATGCGTGAGCTTTCACTCAATATTCTCGACATTGCACAGAATTCAATAGCGGCAGGTGCAAGCCTTACCAATATTGAGGTTGCGGAGGATACTGCAAAGCATGAGCTGACAATAACAGTCAGTGACAACGGCTGCGGTATGACACAGGAACAGGTCAATAACGTACTTGACCCGTTTTTTACCACCCGCACAACACGCAAGGTCGGCATGGGCATACCGCTGTTCAGGCTTGCGGCAGAACAGACAGGTGGCAGTCTCAGAATAGAAAGCGAAAAAGGTAAGGGCACAACAACTTCGGCTTTGTTCAGAACCGACAGTATCGATTTTACACCGCTCGGCGATGTAACTTCGACTATAGTTATCCTTATCTCAATGAACACAGACAGAGATTTCATCTACACCAGAACAAGGGACGGCGAAAGCTTCACCTTAAGTACGGCTGAAATGCGTGAGATACTCGGCGGAGTACCTCTCAATGAGCCGGAAGTGGTTCAGTGGATGAAAGAGTATATTAATGAACAAACCAATATCCTACTCGGAGGTGTAACCTAAATGAAATCACTTGCAGAACTTCAGGCAATCAAAGAGCGTACACTTAAAGCAATGACAGCAAGAAACGATAGTGAAGACGCAACAAGAATCGTTGTCGGTATGGCTACCTGCGGTATCGCAGCAGGCGCACGTCCCGTAATGAATGCTTTCACAGAGGAGCTTGCACGCCGTTCACTCAAGGGTGTCACAGTTTCACAGACAGGCTGCATCGGTATGTGCCAGTATGAGCCCATCGTCGAGGTATTCGTACCCGGCCAGGAGAAAGTCACATACGTTCAGATGACAGTAGAAAAAGTAGCAAAGGTTGTTAACGATCATATCGTAAACGGTAATATCGTTACAGAATACACAGTCGGCGCTGTTGCCAAATAACAAGGAGGAAACAAAATGTATCGTTCCCACGTTCTTGTCTGCGGCGGTACGGGCTGTACTTCATCTCACAGCAATGAGATAATTGAAAAGCTCGAAAGCGAAATCGCAGCAAAGGGACTTCAGGATGAAATCAAGGTCATCAAGACAGGTTGCTTTGGCCTTTGTGCTCTCGGTCCCATCATGATAGTTTATCCCGAGGGTTGCTTCTACAGTGAAGTTAAAGTAGAAGACGTTCCCGAAATCGTTGAGGAGCATCTCCTCAAGGGTCGTATGGTTACCCGCCTTCTCTATGAAGAGACAGTTCAGGAGGATACCGTAAAGTCACTTGAGCAGACAAAGTTCTATGCAAAGCAGAAGAGAATTGCTCTTCGTAACTGCGGTGTCATCGATCCCGAAAATATCGATGAGTATATCGCACACGACGGTTACCAGGCTCTTGAAAAGTGCCTTAACCAGCTTACACCCGATGAAGTTATCTCAATCGTTAAGGATTCCGGTCTTCGCGGCAGAGGCGGCGGCGGTTTCTCAACAGGCCTCAAGTGGAGCTTTGCAGCAAAGAACGCTGCAGACCAGAAGTATGTAGTATGTAACGCTGACGAAGGTGACCCCGGTGCATTCATGGACCGTTCGATCCTCGAAGGCGATCCCCACTGTATCATCGAAGCTATGGCTATCTGCGGTTACGCAATCGGTGCAACAGAGGGTTACGTTTACGTTCGTGCTGAGTATCCGATCGCTGTTAAGCGTCTTCAGCTTGCTATCGACCAGGCTAAGGAATACGGCCTTCTCGGCAAGAACATCTTTGATTCAGGCTTTGACTTTGATCTTCACATCCGTCTCGGTGCAGGTGCATTCGTTTGCGGTGAGGAAACAGCTCTTATGACCTCTATCGAAGGTAACCGCGGTGAGCCCCGTCCCCGTCCGCCCTTCCCGGCTGTAAAGGGTCTCTTCGGCAAGCCCACAAACAACAACAACGTTGAAACCTACGCAAACATTCCTCAGATTATCCTCAACGGTGCTGAGTGGTTTGCTTCAATGGGTACAGAGAAGTCAACAGGTACAAAGGTATTTGCTCTCGGCGGCAAGATCACAAACACAGGTCTTGTTGAAGTTCCGATGGGTACAACACTCCGCGAAGTTATCGAAGATATCGGCGGTGGTATCCCCAACGGCAAGAAGTTCAAGGCTGCTCAGACAGGCGGTCCCTCCGGTGGTTGTATCCCTGCTCACCTTATGGACACTGCAATCGACTTCGACAACCTTACAGCAATCGGCTGTATGATGGGCTCCGGCGGTCTCATCGTTATGGACGAAGACAACTGTATGGTTGATATTGCTAAGTTCTTCCTCGACTTCACAGTTGATGAGTCCTGCGGTAAGTGTTCACCCTGCCGTATCGGTACAAAGCGTATGATGGAGATGCTCGAGAAGATCACAGAGGGTAAGGCTACTCTCGAAGACCTCGATAAGCTCGAAGAGCTTGCTCTCTACATCAAGCAGAATTCACTCTGCGGTCTCGGTCAGACTGCTCCCAACCCTGTTCTTGCAACACTCAAGTTCTTCAGACATGAGTATGAGGCACATGTTGTTGATAAGGTTTGCCCCGCAGGTGTTTGTAAGGGTCTTGTCCGCTACTACATCGACGCTGAGAAGTGTATCGGCTGCGGTATGTGTGCAAGAGCTTGTCCTGCAGACGCAATCGCAAGAACAGATTACATCGCTCCCGGTCACAAGCTCGCTTCCTTTGCAATCAATGCTGAGAAGTGTGTCAAGTGCGGTGCATGTATGGATTCTTGTAAGAAGATTCAGGCAATCTATAAGAAATAACGAAAGGAGTGTGCCACATAATGGAAATGGTAAATATCAAAATCAACGGCATGCCCTTAAGTGTGCCTAACGGTATATCAATTCTCGAAGCTGCACGTTACGCAGGTATCGAGATTCCCACCCTTTGCTACCTCAAGGATATCAACGAGATCGGTGCTTGCCGTATCTGTATGGTAGAGGTAAAGGGTGCCAGAAGCCTTGTTACAGCTTGCGTTTACCCCGTAAACGAAGGTATGGAGGTCTTCACAAACACAGAGAAGGTAAGACAGTCACGTAAGATGACTCTTGAGCTTATCCTTTCAACTCACAGAAAAGAGTGTCTCTCCTGTATCCGCTCCGGTAACTGCGAGCTTCAGAAGCTCTGTAAGGAATTCGGCGTAGATAATGAACACGCTTTCGACGGTGAGATGCCCGCATTCGAGTTTGACGATTCCGCAGCTCACATGGTAAGAGATAACAGCAAGTGTATCCTCTGCCGCCGTTGTGTTGCAGCTTGTAACCAGCAGAAGGTTAGCGTAATCGGTGCAAACGCACGTGGCTTTGACACACACATCAGCTCTGCTTTCGATAAGGACCTTGCTGATGTTTCCTGTATCTCCTGCGGTCAGTGTATCGTTAACTGCCCGACAGGTGCAATCTACGAGAAGGACGACACTGCAGCTGTATTCGCAGCTATCAACGATCCTGAGAAGTTCGTTGTTGTCAACACTGCTCCTTCAATCCGTGTTACACTCGGTGAGTGTTTCGGCATGAGCATCGGTTCCAACGTACAGGGTAAGATGGTTGCTGCTCTTCGCAGACTCGGCTTCGATAAGGTTTTCGATACCGACTTTGCAGCAGACCTTACAATCATGGAAGAGGGTTACGAGCTTCTTGACAGAATCAAGAACGGCGGCACACTTCCGATGATCACATCCTGCTCACCCGGTTGGATCAAGTACTGCGAGCACTACTATCCCGATAATCTTAACAACCTTTCAACCTGTAAGTCACCCCAGCAGATGTTCGGTGCAATCACCAAGACATGGTATGCACAGAAGATGGGTATTGATCCCAAGGATATCGTTGTTGTCGGCATTATGCCCTGTACAGCAAAGAAATTCGAGACAAAGCGTGACCATCAGGCAGCTTCCGGTTACCCGGATGTTGACTACGCACTCACAACACGTGAGCTTGCACGTATGATTGAAACAGCAGGTATCTACTTCAACCACCTTCCCGACGAAGAGTTTGACAATCCGCTCGGTGAAGGCACAGGTGCAGCAGTTATCTTCGGCGCAACAGGCGGCGTTATGGAAGCAGCTCTCCGTACAGCTGTTGAAGTTCTCACAGGCGAAGAGCTTGAGAGTGTTGACTTCACAGAGGTCAGAGGCCAGGGCATCAAGGAAGCAACTTACTCAGTTGCAGGTATGGATGTCAAGGTTGCAGTTGCAAGCGGTGCTGCAGCAGCACATGAGATTATGGAAAAGGTTAAGGCAGGCACTGCTGATTACCAGTTCATCGAAATCATGGGTTGCCCCGGCGGCTGTGTAAACGGCGGCGGTCAGCCTATCCAGTCTGCTGTTGTTCACAACTTCGTTGACCTTAAGGGCAGACGTGCAGCAGCTCTCTATGAGGCTGACAAGAACCTTCCCAAGAGAAAGTCACACGAGAGTGAGGCTGTTAAGAGAATTTATGCTGAGTTCCTTGGCGAGCCCAACAGCCACAAGGCACACGAGGTTCTCCATACAAGCTATGTAAAGAGACCCAAGTATAAATAAGTCTTAAAAACAATAAAACTGCAAGCTTACCGAAAGGCGGGCTTGCAGTTTTTGTTTTATAAGTGTATTTTATTTTTTCTTTGATTTTCTGAATGTTTTATGTTCTTTGGTTATCAGCTTGTCAAATGCGGCAAGCATACCGGGGAGAATAAAGACAATCAGAAGTATTGCGGCTGTAACACCTATTGAAATTGTACGGCATATCTGAGCAACAGTCGGGTCACTGTAGAACATCGAGATTATTGCAGTGACAAGAACCATAATAAGACCTGAAGTCATTATTGTGTGAATGGAACCTTTATAGGCTTCTGAAAGTGCTTCTTTCGGTTCAAGCTTTTTGCGGTTTTCACGGTAGTAGTTTGTCAGCAGTATTCCGTAGTCAATCGTAGCACCCATCAGTATGCATTCAACAATCAGCAGGGCAAGGAAATATATACTGAAGCCTTGCAAGCCGATAACAGTAACCGTGATAAATACACCGCACTGAACAAGCAGAACAAGTAACATAGGAATTATCATTGAGCGGAAAGAAATTGCAACGATGATAAATATTGCAATCGCTGTAAGAAGAGTTATGAACAGAAGCTCTTTGTCAAACGTGCCCGACATTTCATACGTCATAGGTGACATACCTATAAGGTAAATATTACCCGTGAAGTTTTCGTCGGCATATGCATTTATTCTGTCGAGGAAAGCTGTTGTTTCTTCATTTTCAACAGGGTAATTTGTCTGGAGTACCATTCTGGAATAAGTATCACCCTTGAGCATTGATACACCGTCACTGAGTGCCTTGCCTGCACCGCTGAGCTGTGCCTTGATATCATCACCTATTACCGGTGAGAAAGCAGGGTTATTTACAAGCTCTGTTGAAAGGTGATTAAACAGCTTTTCGATGCTGAGCTTCCATTCAGGGTTGAAGTAAGCATCGCTTGAGTAGTAGAGATATACAAGGTCAACGGTTGCTTTGTCAAGCATACCTTCGCCCGCAAGAGACGTGAGCAGCTCAGTCATTTCGTTGCTGTCAAGCTTAACACCGCTGACAACAGCGTTTACCATTGTCTGTGCACTGCCGAGTGAAGCTTTCATATCGGGATCAACCATTGTTGCGTATTCGGGTCGGTCAAGCACACCGCTGCTGAGGCAGTCGAGCAGGTTTTTGACCGAAACCTTCCAGGCGGATGTATCACCGTATTCGGTTATATAAAGCAGGTACAGCTGTTTAAGCTGAGCCGCATCCATACCGATAAGCTCTGCAAGCTCATCAGGTGAGTATGCCTTGTCTTCTGCTGTGCCGTTGATAATCTTCTGTGCAAGCGGAAGCTGCTGCAGGTTTTCTTCACTCATCATTGAGGAGAAACGGTCACTGTTGTTTACAACGAAGTTGATTACCTGCTGTAAGCTTAGCTCCCTTGAAGCACCGTTAAGTATATCGGTCGGTGTATTTTCATCTGAGTAGCCGATGTAAAGAAGTCGCATCTGATTGGGGTCAATGCCCATCATATCTGCCATTTCTTCGAAGCCTCTGAGCTTGGTGACAGAATCCTTGTCGGTATATGCAGAGAGTATATCAAGCTGTGCAAGTGTGTTTTCGTCAAACATATCGGCGTACATTTTGTTTTTGGATACGTCGTTTATGACATAGTCGGCAAAAGTACTCAGTGACATTGTGCCGTAGTCAGCACCGCCGTTTTCACTGTAGTAGAGCAGCATCATACTTTTGGCGGTTGCTTCGTCCATTCCGAAAAACTCTGAAAGAGCTTTTGCAGATAAAGGTTTTGTAAGAGCATCGGCATCTGCAAAAGACTTGAATGTGTCAAGCTGTGCACGCATATCGTCTGTAATATAGCTGTCAAACGCAGGGTTATTTGCAATATCCTCTGTAAGGAATGTGATGAAATCGCTCATTGATACGGGCTTTACCGAGCCGTCATAATAGCTGTAGTATATCAGCCCGAGCATAGATTCGTCCAGCTCAAAGCCCTGTGCCATATCCACACCGAATGCTGTGCTCAATCCGTCGATAGAGTAAATCATCTCTTTGACGGTATAGTCTTTGCCGAGCAGGTTGGGATAACCGAGCACCTGCTTTATATTAGCGTCGGATTCAAGCTCGTCGGCAAGCTGTGCAACTGATTGCTCGTCTTCATTTTCGTATATCATAACAACCATATTGGTTTGCGGGAAAACGTCAGCTATCGGGTCGGACATTTCAAGGTTGTATGCAATCTGTGTGTTGTTCTGAAGAATATAGAAAGCAACAAACATTACGACGAATACTACCGTGAAAACGTGACGGAAATGGTGACTGAATTTTGCGAGCTTACCCATAGGCAGCGGAAGCTCTTTTTTTGATGTTTTGGTAATTATCTTATCGCAGAGAAGAATGAGACCAGGCAGTATCGTAAATACGCAGAGCATACTGATGAATACGCCCTTGGCAAGTACAACGCCGATATCAAAGCCGATTTTAAACTGCATGAAAACGAGCATAAGCAAGCCTACGATGGTTGTAAAAGCACTGCTTGCTACAGAAGAAAAAGCATTGGACAGTGCCGCTTTCATCGCACTGAGTTTGTCGGGATAATGCTCTTTTTCCTGACGGTAACGGTTCATCAGGATTATAGAATAATCCATTGAGAGGATAAGCTGGAGTATTGCCGAAATAGATTGGGTTACGTTGGAGGTTGAGCCGAGCACAATATTTGTACCGGCGTTTATAATAACGGCAACACCGATTGTAAGCAGAAAGAGCAAGGGCTCAAACCAAGAGCCGCACATAATAATCAGAATAAGTATTGCAAGCCCGACAGCCAGAAGAAGAACCCATAACGGAATTTCAACATCGCCGGGATTGTCGTTTTTGAAAGTGATATTGTAATCCGTAAATTCGTTTGCGAGTGCATTTTCGATAGCAAGCTCTTCATCAGAACCATATGCGAAATCTGTGTTTATTACATACAGCGTTTTGTCGCCTTTGTTGTATTCGTTACTGCTGTTGTACGTGACACTGCTGACGTGCTCAATGCTCTTGAGCTTATCGAGAAGCTGTGCTTTTCCGCCTTTGTCCAGGCCTTCTGCCATTACACGTATTGTCTGAGCCTGGTCGAGGGCGGGAAATTCCTCATTCATAATATCCAGACCCTGCTTCATCGAAAAATCGTCAGGCAGGTATACGGTAAGGTCGGTATTGACACCTACCTTAAGTGAAAGACCTGCACATACTATGCTGAGTATAACTGCAGCAATCAGCAATGCATACCGTCCCTTTACAATTAAACCGGCAATCTTTTTCATTTTTCCTCCAAAATATATGTCTGAATAATTCCGAAAGTAAATTTAAAGTAACAAATATATTATAGATTAATTATTTAAAGTTGTCAATCTAATAGTATTCAGTAAACAACAAAAATCATAAACTTTGTTTAGTAAAGCTATGATATTATTCTGCAGACACAACTACTTTACAGTAAAATTAATTTATCTGTTTACATTTTTCGAAGCAGAATATATAATATAAACAAAATTTCGCAATAGCAGGTGATAAAGGTGAAGAAAATCAGATTTGGTATAGTCGGTACAGGTACGATTGCTCACCGTTTTGCTCAGGCGATAAAAAACGTAAAATGTGCAGAGCTTGTTGCTGTTGCGTCAAGGACAGCAGAGGGTGCAAAAAACTTCGGTGACGAATTCGGTATCAAGTACCGTTTCGACAGCTATGAAAAAATGGCGGAGTCCGACGTTATAGATGCCGCATATATTGCAGTACCACACTCTGGTCATATCGGTTGCTCCTGCCTTATGATGAATGGCGGCAAGCACGTAATCTGTGAAAAGCCTCTGGCTGTAAATACTGCAGAGGCGGAGGAAATGTTCCGCTGTGCGGATAAAAACGGTGTGCTTCTTATGGAAGCTATGTGGGCAAGACTTGTGCCCGGTACAATCAAAATGCTCGAGCTTGTTGAGAGCGGCGTGCTTGGTGAAATCCTCGGTGTAGAAGGTGAATTCTGCTACACTATGGATGAAGACGAAATGGACCACCACGTTTTTAAAGTAGAAAACGGCGGCGGTTCACTGCTTGACGTCGGTGTGTACGGTCTGAATTTTGCAAGCTGGTATCTGGGCAAAGACGTTGAGCAGATGAGTGCACACTGCTCGGTATACGGCGGAGTCGATAGCCACACCTGCGTATTGCTCAAATATAAAAATGAAGCTATTGCAGACCTATCAAGTGCGATACTTCTTCGTAAGCCTAACGAAGGTTATGTTTACGGCAGTAAAGGTTATGCATATTTGCGACGTTTCTATGCTCCGCAGGAAATTGAGCTTTACTTCAATGACGGTAAGACTGAGAAGATTTCTGCACCGTATGCAGGTAACGGATTTGAAGAGCAGATAACTCATTTCTGTGAGTGCATATCTGCAGGCCTTACCGAAAGCCCGGTTGTCACACGGGAGCAGACACTTTACATAACAAGACAGATGGACGAAATCCGAAAGAGTATCGGAATAGTTTATCCGCAGGATAAATAAGGAGGATAAAAAATGTTTATCATCAATAAAATTATCCATTTTATTACTTTACCGTTGCTTCTTATAACTTTGCTGACGAGTCCCAAAGCTGTCAGTACCGATACGGCAGAGCTCGTTTCAAAAGATGCTTTTGCGATTGAGTCACTTCTTATGGGGCAGGGTATTACCACAGACGGTGAATATTACTACACAAGCGGCTCACTGAGTGGCATTGGATTTACCGCTCTTGCGAAGTTTGACTGTAAAGATGTTGACCTTGTCGAGTCGCATCTCAATCCGCTTCCAAAGGTTTGCTCAAGCAGAGAAAACAACCATATCGGTGGTATCAGCTACTACGACGGTAAGATATATGCACCTGTTGAAGGCGGTGACGAAGTATATGCCTGCATAGTTGTATTTGACGCTGAAACCCTTGAACCTACAGGGGAAATCTACGATTTGCCCAATGAGATTTATACTGACGGCGTGCCGTGGTGTGCTGTTGACCAAAGCACAGGCTACCTCTACGCATCAAGATGGAATGATATCGAAACAATCTATGTCTACGATACCGCAGATTCAATGAAGCTTGTAAAGGAAATTGACTTGACGGGTATAGAGAAGATATCACGCATTCAGGGCGGTGAGTTTTATAAAGGTACACTCTATCTTTCGGAAGATGTAAAGAATAACGGCACTTTCAAAAACATATTAAGTGTCGATGTCGGTACGGGTAAGGTTGCTGTTGCGGCTGTAAGAGATGTCGGCGGCGACAATGTTGAGGCAGAGGGTATAACCTTCCTTGAAACCGAAGACGGTGCGGTTATGCACGTGCTCGATTATAATAAAGTAATCGGCGTTTTTATCCATCACTATAAAGTGAATTTCTGATTTTTCAACGGCAGTCTGATGACTGCCGTTTTTTACCGCTTACTGCAGATAATATACCGAACACTTAAACAATATTGATTTTTGTTTAGCGAGAAATTATGATTGAAGCGAAGGGAGGATTTTGATGAAGTGCAAAACTATAATTGACAAAAACCGTGAGGAAGAGGTAATAATTTATGCTCACGAAAGAAACGAAACCGTTGAGTCGATAGAAAGAATTGTTTCAAGCACACAGCTTGAGCTGATTGGTTATTCAGGCAAGTCGGCGGTTAAGCTTGAGTGGTCGGAGGTGTATTGCTTCAGCGTTGAAGATAACAGGGTTTATGCCGTTACCGAAAAAGAAAAGCTGCAACTCAAAATCAGACTCTATCAGGTTGAGGAAATGGCAGATAAAGGTTTTGTAAAAATCAATCAATCGTGCGTCGCAAATATCAAGCACATAAAACGGTTTGATGCATCGGTATCCGGTACGTTGCGTGTGATTTTTAAAAACGGATATACCGAATATGTTTCAAGGAGACAGCTTAAAACAGTTAAAGAAAGGTTGGGCTTATAATGAATAAATATGTAAAAGAGTTTTTACACAGAGGACTTATATTTGGGGGCTTCGGACCGATTGTAGTCGGCATAGTTTTTGTGATATTACAATATACAGTTGAAGGTTTTTCACTCAGCGGAATGCAGGTTTTGCTCGCAGTTGTTTCGACATATCTGCTTGCTTTCATTCAGGCAGGCGCGACCGTATTCAATCAGATTGAGCACTGGAGCATAGTCAAATCCATACTCTGCCATTTTGGTTCGCTCTATGCGGCTTACTCGGTTTGCTACATTGCAAATTCGTGGATTCCTTTTGAACCGATGGTGCTTATTATATTCACGGCAATTTTTGTTGTTTCGTTTTTTGTTATATGGACTGTTGTATATCTTTCTGTACGTGCGGCAACAAAGAAATTTAATAAAACTCTTCAGCTTAAGCCGTAAGTGTGCTATAATATATGCATACTTATTACGGAGTGATGAAGTTTGAGGCTTAAAAAATTTATTGCGTGCCTTGCGATTATGGCTTTAGGTATTGTATTTTTTACGGGCTGTTCAAATAATAATCACGAAAGCGAGGAGACGTCAGCTGTGAACTACGAACAGATATCGCAGGAAGAAGCAAAAAGACTTATAGACACTGAAAGCGATTATGTTATTATTGATGCACGTACTCAGGAGGAATATGACGCAGGTCATATCGAGGGTGCAATACTGATACCCGAGTATGAAATTGCTGACAGAGCAGAAAAAGAGCTGACTGACAAGTCTCAGCTTATACTTGTCTATTGCCGAAGCGGCAGACGCAGTAAAATTGCTTCTCAGGCACTTGCTGACCTTGGTTACACAAACGTCAAAGAATTCGGCGGAATAATTACCTGGGAATACGAAACTGTAAAGTGATGCAAACTTACGCTGAGTCTTGGATGTCGGGAGGCGAAAAATATGGCTGAAATAGCAGAAGTTATAATGATTGTATGCTTCGGTGCATCGTGGCCTTTTAACGTAATCAAATCTTATAAAGCACGCACCGCAAAGGGCAAAAGCCCCGTGTTTCTGTGCCTTATAATTATCGGTTACATTGCAGGTATTACATCGAAGTTTCTGAATGAAGCGTATATGTCGGCAGTTAATGAAAAGTGGTACGTGCTGTTTTTCTATTTCCTCAATCTCTTTATGGTCAGTGTCGACCTTATGCTTTATTTCAGAAACAGAATGCTTGACAAAAGAAACGGTATATAAAAATTGCTCGGTAGATTTTTCTACCGAGCTTTTTTTAATCTTTACTTATTACTTTTTTCTGCCAGCTTTTTACTCCGCATTTCGGGCACTTCATTTGCCTTGTGCGACCCATATGCGGTGACCATAATACGCTTTTGAGTGTAGGTACGTATGCGTGTCCGCATTTACTGCATTTGTAGTAGCCTGCTGTCTGCTCGATTTTAATTGAAAAACCGACACCGATCAGGCAGGGGATTAAGCCGACAAATACAAGTACAATTCTCATCCACTCTTCCATAGGTAAATAGCTTGCGATCAAACTCATAGCGAGCAGGATGAATACCGACAGTACGCCTATTACCACTTCTAAACGCAGCAGATGCTTGTCGGCTTTTTCTTTTTCTTTTACCATTTCTACGAGCTTTTTTTCCATTTCTTTGTTGTAGTCTTCCATTGTTACCACCTCTCCGCTTAGTAAATCGTTTACGGTAATCTCAAGTTCTTTGCAAAGCTCAAGCATTATCGAGGAGTCGGGCAAGGATTTGCCCGTTTCCCATTTTGAAACAGCACGGTCGGTAATGTTAAGTTTTTCCGCAAGCTGCAGCTGTGTCAGCTCTTTGGCTTTTCTGCATTCTGCAATAAATTTGCCGATTTTGAGTAAATCCATATTCCGTGCCTCCTTTCAGTTTTATTGTAAGCATTTTGCGGTAAAAAGTCTACATACCGTTGGTTGAGTAGGTGATTAAAGGCTCGATTCAGACGGCAGAGTACCATACTGTCAAATTCTGTGTAGTTTGATATATCGCTTTCAAACACACCGTGTCTGAATGGTGTTTGGCAAATCGTAAAAGAAACGTTGGCGAAAAATCATTTTATATCCGCTCTTAATAAAATTCGACCACTTGCCACACTCATCAAAATAAGTTGTTTGAGCAAACGGAGCAAACAGCTCGCCATTTGCGTTAATCGCAGGCGAGCTGTTTATAAATTGGATTTTTTAAAATATAAAAAGCACCTGACAATCGGGTGAGATTGCCGTCGGTAAATATTATATCACAAGCCCTCTGTTGTTTCAATAACGGATCAATTCAGGCTTGTTCTGTGCAGTAGAAGCTTATAGCACTGCTGATAAATTCTGCTGTGCCTTCGCCGTTTTGGTCGATGTTATTCTTGAATCTTTCGTCAAAGACGTACATCTGACCAAGCTCTGCGAGAATTTCATTTGTGCAGGTGTAGCAGGTTTTTGTAATATGATTCTGTAGTTTTTTTACAAGCGTCTGTGCTGCGTCAGAATCGGGTGATTCACCGATTTTTAAACATTCTGCAAATTCTGCGAGTATACTGTTCAGCCCGTCTGCAATATTCTGATGGCTGCTTTGCGGCTTTGTGGCATATTCCTTGTAAGCTTTTGTGCTGCCCCATCTTTCTTTTGCTTCATCCTTGTATTTTTCAAATTCACTGTTATCAAAGGCGTTCATAATGTTTTCTCCTTTTACAGCGTTGTCAATTGCGGTAATGAGTCTTTCCAATCGTTCTTTTTTGAGTGTCAACATTTTCTTCTGTTCTGTAAGAGCCGCGGCTTTGTCATAATTCGGTGAAGACAGGATTTCACGTATATCTTTTAAAGAGAAGTCAAGCTCACGGTAAAACAGAATCTCCTGCATACGAAGAATTGAACTTTCATCATAAAAACGGTATCCCGAATTTTTGTCAATATAAGCGGGAGTCAGTAAATCTATTTCATCGTAGTAATGGAGCGTACGCACGCTTACACCGGTGAATACGGCAAATTCTTTAATCTGCATTCTCATTTTATCACCTCACAACTAAAGTATAGCATATGACGTAACGTGAGAGTCAATAGTAAAAACAAAAAATCCCCCTTAGGGGCAGCTGAAAGGTAATGCGGTCTGTAACCTGTTCAGCCCCACATAAGGGGGATAATATATTATGAAATTGAGATTGTTAAGCTGCAAGCTTTTCTGATGATATATTGTTCGGCTTGGGCTGAGTGCCTCTGTAGCGGATGATGCCGATAACAACAGAAATAAGTGATATTGATTCGCTGAGCATACCGCTGTATGAGAGAGCAAAGAAGTTATACGCGAGAATAAGTGTTGATGAGATAAGTATTGTCTTACGGAATCTCTTTGCATCAAATACACCCATACAGAATGTGTTGACAACAAGGCCGAGAGTTATAAGAAGTGAGTGGATACCTTCCCATGAGAAGCAGCTGACTACAGCCATAGCTACTGAAAAGAAGATAGGTGTTATAAGGTCTGTTTTATTGTTCTTTTCACGGTAGAAGAATGCAAAATTACGTATAATGCAAACAACGTTTAAAGCAAAACCTGAAGTAGCGCCTATAAGCAGATACTGTACACAGCTCAATGCTGTTGCAACAGTCTGGATAATCATTATTTTGCTTTTTTGCGTACGCTGGTATGAGTAAAAGAATAATGCGACTGAAATAAAACCTAATGTGTGACCGAGTAAAACGATGGGATTAAACATATGAACCTCTGAATGTATTTGCGTTAAATTTATTTTGTTACCGAGAGTAAATTATACTGATTTTTGGGCGTAAGTCAAGATGTCTGTTAGGAGATATTGCACAACCAATGGTAAAAGCTTTTGGTTAATTTGACGAAAGATTTACACAGCTGGATAGGCAGTTAATTGTAAAAGAAAAACAGAGCAACCGCATAAATGCGATTACTCTGATTTTCTGGTCGGAGTGAAGAGACTCGGCCGTGTGCTACGCACACTTTTGGCTCGACGACCCAATGCTTCGCATTCGGTACCCGTCTCACCACTCTTCGCTGAAAACAGTTCACCGAACTGTTTTCTTAACGCTCAGACTCTCCCGAGTTCGAGTCTCTTATCACAAATAAAGAATCTTCCGACACCTATGGTATCAGAAGATTTTCTGTCTGACTATTCCACCTTTAATACAAAATTGGGGTAGGTTGCAATTTGTGTTTTGGAGTTGCAAACGGAAGTTTAAGGTTGCAAAATAAAACTAAAGCTTTCAATATATGAAATATATGATATAATTAAATTGGATGAGATTAATGCGTGATTGGAGATTTAAGATGGAAGGCAGTATAAATAGTCATTATATACCACAATTACTTCTTCGTCATTTTTGCAAAGAAGGCAAACTAAACTATCACAATATTCATACCAATAAAACTGAAGAACGCTCCACAAAGTCAGTTTTTTCAAAAACGGATTATTACCCCGCCCAGCTTGAGAAAGATTTATCTTCAAAAATTGAAGCGCAATTTGCCAATGTATTAACCAAAAAAATATTGAATGGCAAAAACAGAATTTCTCTTACTGCAGACGATTTGTTGATAATAAAAAAATATCAAATAATAACTATGATAAGAGTCAAGGATGATAATTTAGAGCATAATGCATGGTATCGTGCATTAAAAAAGGATGGCTATATTTTACAAGAAGATCCATTTAAAGATTTCTTTAAAGGAGACTTTTTTGATAACTTGAATAAAGTTTTATCCTGTAAGTCTCAGGAAGAATTAGTAAAAATCATTACTCATCCAGAGAATCTAAATCTTTACACCTTTGTCAAGAATGCAGTTTATTCATATATGGTTTTTGTGAAAACAAATAATTGTAAGGAAGACTTTATAATACCCGATAGAGGCTGGGCTGAATATTGTGGCCCATTAAGCATTAAAAAAATAAACGCTATGTTGGATATGTTGGAGAAAGCTTATGATCCGTATATTGCGATGCTTGTGCAAATGTCAACACCCCAAGATTATGCAGTTTTTCCGCTTTCAAACGATATGGCACTTTTGGCTGTAAGTCCGGCGTTTAAGGCTTTACGAACAGGAACACGCTACAATGTAATATATCTTCCAGACCAGCCTACACTTTCATCTTGTTTAGGGTTTGGTACTTCTAAAACTTTTGCACCACCTGATAATAGATTTCATAAAAATGGTACAAAGGAATACATATATAATATTCATCAAATATCAAAATATGATGTAAAATTTATAAATTCACTTTTCTTGAATAACTGCGAAGAATATTATGGATATGCTGATTATAACAAAATCAGATTTTCAGTAGAGGATTAAGGTGATTTATACCCCATGCACTTTTAGGGATACTTCTCGCACTTTTACTCATTTGAAAGTTTCTGTAAGAATGAAAAAAGCAACTATAAAAACAAGTGCAATAAACATAAAAAGAAGAACCCCCTATATTTCAAAGGGTTTCTTTTGTGAGCATTGAAATATTGCAAGCACCATATTAAAATGAAATCGTTCGCGATGCTCACGATGAAATCCAAGCAAGCTTGGATGAAATCTTCAGCCTATGGCTTCAGATGAAATTAAATCCGTCTTTATACTCTAACGAAGTCGGATTTCATCACGTAGTGATTTCATCCACGTTAGTGGATTTATTCCGTCTGCAAAGACGGATTTAGTTGAAAAGGACTTAAGATTTGTATCAAATCTTAAGTCCTTTTCTGGTCGGAGTGAAGAGACTCGAACTCCCGACATCCTGGTCCCAAACCAGGCGCGCTACCAACTGCGCTACACCCCGAAAAATAAATGCTGTTGTGATTTCACAACCGCATTTTATTATATTAGATTAAGCTTGCTGTGTCAAGGTAAAAATTTACTCTTTTGCGGCATTTTCGCCTGCGAGTCTGCCCGAGGCGAATGCCCACGCAAGGTTGAAGCCGCCGCACGCACCATCTACGTCGAGCACTTCACCGCAGGCAAAGAGACCGCTGTGCTTTTTTGACATCATTGTTCTGCTGTCAAACTCACTGACATCTGCACCGCCCTTAGTGACTTGGGCATCGTTGAATCTCTTTGTGCCCGTAACCTTAAGACGGAAACATTTAAGCTCTGCGGCTATGATTGCCGCCTGTTTCGGCTTGATTTCACCTGCTGTTTTTGGCATAAAGCCGAGTGCGGATTTAATTGCCGCAGTGCCGATTGCCTTGTGCACTATACCGCCCAGCATCTGCTCTGCAGGCACATTCGGGCTATGCTTTGCAATCTGAATTATAATTTCTTTTGTCTTTTCTTCGCTAAATTCGGGTAGGAGATCTATTGAAATTTCAGCTTTTGTGTCAGGCTTTACAAATCGGCTCAGATCCATTGCCGCAATACCCGAAACGCCGTAATCGGTAAAGAGAATTTCACCTTCGCTATTGCCGCCTGTTGAAAGCGTAAGACCTGCCTTTGCACGCACACCTTTGAGCGATTTTATCTTTGCTGTATCCGTTTTAATCTGTACGAGAGAGGGTGTGAGAGTTGTTATCTTATGACCGAGTGACTTTAGCAGGGGATAGCCGCTTCCGTCACTGCCCTGTGACGGTGCTGATTTGCCACCCGTAGCCATAATTACGTTTTTTGACTTATAAGCACCGTTTACGGTAAAGCCGTTGGTGCATTTTTTTATTTCGGTTACCTTTTCTTCACAGCAGAAAAGAACACCGAGGTTTTCGCACTCGAAACGGAGTGCATCAAGCACGCTTGCGGCAGAGTTGCTCATAGGATAGAGCCTGCCCTCACTGTCTGCACGGGTATACAGACCTGTTGACTCAAAAAACTCAACAAGTGAATCTGTGCCGTATTTTTCTATAGCGTATGATGCAAAACGCATATTGGTGTAGGCGTGCTCTGCGGCGTTCAAGTTGCCGAGGTTACAGCGTCCGTTACCTGTGGCAAGTATCTTTTTGCCTACCTTGGGCAGATGTTCAAGTACCATAACGCTCTTTTTGCTGTCGGTGCGTTTTGCTGCTATTGCTGCAGCAAGTCCGCTTGCACCGCCGCCTATGATAAGTATATCGGTGTGTTTCATTATATAACTCCGTAAAAATGGATTATATTCATATCTTCTGGCATCATCAGACCGTGACTGCCTGATACGCCGTCAATTTCGTGGCAGCCGTGGTCCGGTGCAAAGCCGATGAGGGTTTTGCGGTGCGACTGATATTCTTTTACAGCATCTGCAAGCTTTGCAAAAGCGGCTGCATTATGACGCAGTGCTTTAATTGCGGCTTCGCCTTCGGGTCCTACCTTGTGCATTGTACCGTCATAGTTGCCGTTGTATACGCAAATGAGTTCGTATTTATCTTCTTTGATAAGCTCTATCGCTTTTTCGTTAGCTTCATCGGGTGTGTCAACAATAAAGTAATCCATATCTCGTTCAAGAAAGATTTTGGACATACTGTCTTCACCTGTTGAAACTATGCAGGGCTTTTTACCGGCACGGATAAGTGCATCAAAAACGGTGTCGGTATTTACAACGGGTTTGCGGTATGCCTTGATGCCGTGTATATCAGGCTCAGCACCAGTATACATCGTTGCAAAGCAAACAGGTGTTACGCTTGGCATTACTGTCTGCAGAGGCAGTGTGAGCTGGGTGTTGAGCATAACGGGAGCGAAAATATCGGTGTATTTTTCAAAAAGCCACAGTGCAACCGCATCGGGGTTGTACATCAGCACACGGTCAATTTTATTGCCTTCAATAAGCTTTAAAAGTATATCAAGCGGTGCTTCAGCCTCATTCGGAGCATCAACACCGAGTGCACCTGTAATTGAAGCAGCAACACCTTTTAAGCTTAAGGGGCAGTAGATTTCGTTATATGTTTCTGACATATAAATTCAACCTCCGATATTTAAACTATATTTCAGAAAAATCGGCGCAGCAAAAGCTGAACGCCGATTTTATGTTTATTTCTGCATTTTTTTGTCGGTATATTTTTTGTATATAAATCCGCCTATGAGTGCGAGCACGAACGTTGCGCCGAAAATGATTGCGGATATCAGATACTGTTTTTCTGCAAGTGTCGAGCCGCAGAGCGTTGACGAAAGCACCGACGGGACACGGGCAATAAACGTCAGCACAAGGAAGGGCACGACTTTTACATTCATCATACCGACAAGGTAGGTCAAGCCATCCTTTGGTGAACCGGGTATGAGGTAGAAGAAAAACAGAAGAGCATAAACTTTTTTAGAGTTTTTGAAAAGTGAAATAAGCTGAAGATTGTTTGCAGGCAGGAAGCATTCAACGAAAGCTCTGCCGAAACGTCGTGTAAGTGCGAGGATAATAAGCGTGCCGATAAAGTTGCCGATAAGGCAGTATAGCATACCGAGCCCTGCACCCCACGCATAGCCCGAGCCGATTTCAAGCGGCTCTGCAGGAATGATTTTAATAATCGTCTGCACGCTTCGTATAAGGATGAAAACAAGCTCGTCATAAGGACCGAAGCCGTTGAGCCATTCTCTGAATTTCTGCGGGTCAGAGATAACCTTAACAACCTCTCTGCCAAAGAAAATCCAGCACAGCACACAAAGTGTAATTACACCGAGTATGCCGAAAATCATTATTTTCTGGCGGTTGTTCGGTCTTATAATTCCGTGAATTGCTTTCAGCTGTGATTTCCACTTGCCTACGGGTGCCGGTCCCTTATCTTTTACTTCGGGATAGAATCTGTCAAGCACACCCTTGTAACCCTCAAGCCAGGGCTTATGCTTGCCGTTGTAGTGGATGATGGCGGTCTTGTTTTCTACGTCTTCGAGTGTGAAGCTCTTTTTACTGCGTTTGAAAACACGCTCATCAAGGTTGTAAATTCTGGCATCAATAAGCTTTGTTTTGCCGCAGAAAAGGATATTTATAAGATCCTGATCACCAAGCCAGAGTCGCTGAATGTTTTCTTCAAGTGACTTGAGAACTTTTTCAAGCGTGAAGTCGCTTCTGATAGCCTCAAGGTCCATGAGCAACACGCCCGAATTGAAATACACCTTGTTAGCCTGTGTGCCGAGTCTTGCGTTGTTTGCGGCGTTTACCGCTTTTGCCGTATGAGTTGCCGCAGCGATATAACATCCGTCAAGGTCAGAATTATAAAGCTCGGCAAGAGACTGACGGATAATAGTATCGGGGTCGATATAAAGACAACGGTCGAGATTTTCAGGCAGGTAGTGGAATGCCATAAGGCGGTAAAAAGATTCTTCGGGCAGACGGGCAAGCACAGGTGTGTTTTCAAACCAATGTTCGGTTATGAGAACACTTTCAACCGATATCGAATATCTGTCAGCACACTCTCTGATTATTGCAAGTGACTGCTCATCAAGTGATGAGTGTGCAATATAGAGACAGGTGGGTACACCCTTATGCGTTTCACCGTATGAGGTGAGCATAACGCGCAAAGGCTCTATATACTTCTTGTCAACTGTGACAAGGAGGTTAACTGTTCTGTTTTGCTGAACTGAATTAGTTTTACCCATCACTATTGCCTTTCGGAATGTAAAGTAGATTATAAAGGATAATAGTACAAAATTATAAAATCAGTTTTAGCGGAAAATTAAGAATATATTACAGCACACTCTTGAGCCATTCTGCAGCTATAACGCTGTGGCCGAAATCGGTAGGGTGTACGCCGTCCTCAGAAAGGTCGGTCATAGGTGTGCCTGCGGCTACCATTTCATCAAACTTTTTCTGAATATCAATGTATGTTACATCGTAATCTCTGACAAGTCTGCTGATAACCTCCTGCTTTTCAACGAGGTCGGGACGCATATTTGCTTTGTCGGGTGTAACATCGAGAAGGAAGATGTTGAGCAGAATTATCTTTGCGTTTGTTTCTTTTACAACTCTGTCGAGAAGAGTACGCATATTTGCTTCGTACTCTTCGGCAGTTGTAATCATACCTGAATCGTATCTGCGCCACGTGTCGTTTACACCGATAAGCAGTGAGAAATAATCGGGCTTGATAGCGATACAGTCTTTATCCCAACGCTTGAGAAGGTCCCAGGTGCGGTTGCCGCTGATGCCGCGGTTGATTACGCTGACACCAAGGTCGGCATAATCATTAGCAAGTGTTTCGGCAATCTTGGCAGGGTAGCCGTAACCGAGTGAAGCGGAAGGATCAGCCGAATCTGTACGGCCTGTATCTGTTATACTGTCGCCCTGAAAAAGGATGAGAGAATTCTTGTTTAACATAGCAAAACTCTCCTTTGATTATTTGATGATATCTGTACCCATATAAGGACGGAGTGCTTCGGGAACTGTTACGCTGCCGTCAGCATTCTGATAGTTTTCGAGGATTGCGGCAACAGTTCTGCCGACTGCAACACCTGAACCGTTGAGTGTGTGAACAAGCTGAGCTTTGTCAGCAGGTGTTCTCTTGAAGCGGATAGCTGCTCTTCTTGCCTGGAAATCTTCAAAGTTGGAGCAGGAAGAAATCTCAACGTATCTGCCGTAAGAGGGCATCCATACTTCAATATCGTATGTCTTTGCAGATGAGAAGCCGATATCGCCTGAGCAGAGGCATACAACTCTGTGAGGCAGACCGAGAAGCTGAAGCACACGCTCAGCGTCGTTTGTGAGCTTCTCAAGCTCGTCATATGATGTTTCAGGGTCAGCAAACTTAACAAGTTCAACCTTGTTGAACTGATGCTGACGGATAAGACCTCTTGTGTCACGGCCTGCACTGCCAGCCTCTGCACGGAAGCAAGCGGAGTAAGCACAGTAGCTGATGGGAAGCTGAGCACCTTCAAGAATATCACTGCGGTGCATATTTGTAACGGGAACTTCTGCTGTGGGGATAAGGAAGTAATCCTCACGCTCGAGTCTGAAAGCATCCTCTTCAAACTTGGGAAGCTGACCTGTACCTGTCATTGATGCACGGTTGACCATAAAGGGAGGAAATACCTCTGTATAGCCGTGCTCTGTGTGAGTGTTGAGGAAGAAGTTGATAATTGCTCTCTCAAGTCTCGCACCTGCTGCTTTATAGAAGTGGAAGCGTGCACCTGTAACCTTTGCAGCTGTTTCGGGGTCAAGAATGCCGAGGTCAGCACCGATATCCCAGTGAGCCTTGGGCTCGAAGTCAAATGCAGTGGGCTCGCCCCAACGGCGGATTTCAACGTTGTCGCTGTCATCCTTGCCAACGGGAATTGTGGGGTTGGGGATGTTGGGGAATTCGTACATGATCTTCTGCTGCTTTGCTTCAAGCTCAGAAAGCTGTACATCACCCGATTTAACGGTTTCCTTGATTTCGTTCATGCGAGCCATGATAGCGGAAATATCGCCGCCCTCTTTTTTGATTTTGGGGATCTCACGGCTTGCGGCATTCTGCTCCTGCTTGAGCTGGTCGAGCTTTACTGTAAGCTCACGGCGCTGAACGTCTATAGCAAGTACTTCGTCAACAAGGGCATCCATATCCTTGTTGCGTTTTTTCATAGCGTCTTTTACGAGTTGGGGATTTTCACGGATAATTTTGATATCAAGCATTGTTTGCCATATCCTTTCAATAGTATTTAACAGGATTATTTTGATTTATCAATGTGAAGCTGACTTCGGGGAACTGAGCCTCGAGTTTAGCTTTGAGTACGGACATAACAGGGTTTTCTGTTTCAAAGTGTCCCGCTGCTATTGCGGTAAGACCGCTGTCTGCGGCATCGATGAAATAATGGTGAGTGAGGTCACCTGTTACAAAGGCATCGACCTTGCCGATAAGCTCGTAAGTGAGTGAGCTGAGTGAGCCGCCGCAAACTGCAACTGTTTTTATCTCGTTGCCTGCATCTGCAAGTCGGAGATTACAGCCGAGCTTTGTTTTGACGTGCTTTGCAAATTCGTCACCGCTCATCGGAGCTTTCAGCTTACCGATTCGTACAAGCGGAGTATCGGTGCCTTCAAGCTCAAGCGGAGCAATATCCTCAAGTTCAAGTATGGCGGCAAGCGTATCGTTGACACCGCCCTCGGCAGAGTCAAGGCAGGTGTGAGCACTTATTGCGGAAATACCGTTTGTAAGAAGCTCGTATATAACACTGCCTGCAAGAATTTTTTTAGCAGGTGAAAAAATAACGGGGTGATGAGTTATCATCAGCTCAGCACTGTTTGCTTTTGCGGCAGCAACGGTTTCGTTGGTTGCATCAAGGGCAAGTGAAACACGGTTTACATCTTTGTCAGGGTTGCCGAGCAGGAGACCGCTGTTGTCCCAGCTTTCCTGCGTGCAAAACGGTGCGAGCGAATTTATAAATTCATAAATCTGCTTTACTGTGGGCATTGTTTACACCCTCTTTGAAAGCTCGTCTGCTTCGTACTTCTTGATGTCAGCAAGCCAGCCTTCACGTGCGGGGACTCCCTTGCGTGCACAGTATTCTTCCCATACATCACCGAAGGGATAGAGCTTAAGCTCTTCTGTTGTGGCAAGAAGCGAAGTAAAATCGCCACTGTCCTGCATGTCTTTGAGCTGTGCGTGGGGGATGAGCATAGCGTTGAGCAGAGCCTTACGCATATTGCGTGCACCGATTATCCATGCGGCAACACGGTTGATGCTTGCATCAAAGTAGTCAAGACCGATAAGCACTCTGTCAAGTGCGTCGCAACGGACAATTTCCTTTGCAATTTCTTTAAGCTCGTCGTCAAATGTTACTACGTGGTGGCTGTCCCAACGGACACCGCGTGTGACGTGAAGTGCAACCTTGTCGCTGAAAAGAAGCATTGAAGGAATCTTATCGGAAACAACCTCTGTCGGGTGATAGTGACCGTTGTCAAGAAGGCATACACAGCCTCTTGTTGCGGCATAGTTCATATAAAACTCGTGTGAGCCTACTGTGTAGGATTCAACACCGATACCGAATACCTTGGATTCAACTGTGTCGACAAGATATTTCGGGTCAATATGCTCGGAAAGGATTTCGTCGAGTGCATCCATAAGACGTTTTCTCGGACCGATACGGTCAGCGGGTACGTCCTTGTAGCCGTCGGGAATCCAGATGTTATTAACACAGGTTATACCAAGCTCTCTGCCGAAGTATTCACCGATTTTTCTCATTGCCTTGCAGTGGTCAATCCAGAAACGGCGGATTTTCTCATCGGGATGAGAAAGAGTAAGTCCGTCAGCAGCAAGAGGGTGAGAGAAGAGAGTAGGATTGATGTCGAGACCGAGACCTCTCTGCTTTGCAAATTCAACCCAGGGTGCGAAGTGCTCGGGAAGGAGCTTGTCACGGCTTACTTTTTCGTCGCCCATTATAGCGTAAGTAGAGTGAAGGTTGATCTTGTGTGCTCCGGGGATGAGTGAGAGTGCCTTGTCAAGGTCTGCCATAAGCTCTTCGGCATTGCGTGCCTTGCCGGGGTAATTACCCGTAGCCTGGATACCGCCCGAAAGCTCACCGCTGCTCTCAAAACCGCCTACGTCGTCACCCTGCCAGCAGTGCAGAGAAACACGCACACTGTCGAGTTTTTCGATAACGGCATCGGTATCTATACCGATTGAAGCATATATTTTTTTAGCTGATTCATAACGCTCAGTCATATTTTTTACCACCTTATTTTAAAGTTAGGTATATATAATTAATAATATATATCTTTTCCCTATTTGTCAAATATTTTTATAATAAAAAGTCACACTTTCTTTGTGAAAGTGTGACCTGAATTTTTATGCTGCTGTTGTATCTGCGGCTGTTTCGGTTTCTGCAGAAGTGACGGTGTTTGTTGTCTGCTCGGTCGGAGTCTGCGTGACAACTGCCGTAGTTGGCGGTAAAGGCTCCGTAGAGATTTTTATACACGTATCCGTAATTACAAAAGTGAAAACAAATATCAGTAAAAGTGCAACGGCATACATTATACCTTGCTTTACTTTACGTTTGAATTCTTCCTGAGCAAAGCTTTCGGTGTGTGTAGAGGTTGGATTTTCTTCGACAGGATAATTTTTTTTGAAACCGATAATCGGTCTGCGGTGAATTTCAGGCTCGGGTAATATCGGGCGGAATTCTTCACCGCTTTCGTTTTCGGTATTGTTTCTGTTAAGTTCGTTATCTGCCATCGGTATCACCTCAGACAAAGAGTGACTGACCCGAAAGGCCGGCAAAGCCAAGCGAAATCAGCGCAATATAAATGAACAGAGCAGGCTTGCCCCTGAAAGCATTGCTCATAGTTTCGTTTGCTTTCAGACGGTCTTCGGCAGATGAAATAAGGAGCACTGCAATAACGAATGCAATGCCTGCACCAAGACCGAGACCGATTGACTCTGCAATGTTGAATGCGGCACGTCGGTTGATAATCGGAACGGCAAGTACAAGTGTATTTACCGCCGCCATACCTATGCGGTGAGTATCTTTTTTATTTTTGGTTACAAGCAGTGAAATTGCCGTAAAAACAAGGTAGATAACAGCAAGTACAACACAGTATATGCCGAGGTGTTCAGCAGTAGAGAAAGCGTTGATTTGGTCAATAGAGTCGAGTGCACTGCACACTGCGGCTGTGGCACTTGTGAAGAATGCAACAAGCAGAGCAATAGGGAAGAAATCCTTGGGCTTGGTAGCGATTCTTATTGCTTCACTCATACCGAATCCACCGTTGAAAACGAAGTTATGCAAAAGCATTGCAAAAACAGAGGCGTAAAAAAATGCAAAAATCATTCTTCATCTTCCTCCTTCTTCGTTTTTGCGAGAATGTCACCGATTGAGCGGTTCATAAGTGCTTCAAGATCGTCGTCAACATCTGAATAGTCTGAAGTTTCGTTATCGGAGCTGATGTCGTCAATTGTAAGGTCTGCAAAAGTATTTTCCTCGTGAAGTTTTTCCGCAGACTCGGGTTCATCTTCGACTACTTCGTCGGTTTCTTCGTTTTCAGTTGGCGGTATTTCAACATCTTCTTCGGATGAAATCTCTTCAGCATCGTTTTGCTCAGCAGGTGTATCTGAAGTTTCGTTTGCTTCGGCTTCAGTTGTCGGTGCTTGTTCCTGTGTGGTTTCATCCAGCTCTTCAAGAGTGAAAGTTGATTCGTCAGCTGTAAATTCGGGAACTGATTGGAGTGCCGGAATTTCGTATTCTTTTTTCTCCGGAGAGATATGAGCTTTCTTTTTGCTTCCGGGTTTAGGCTGCTTTTTATCAAGATATTTGGGCCAGAATTTTGCAATAAGTGCACGCAGTGCGGCACCGGCAAAACCGAGAATAAGGAAGCCGCCGAAAGGTAAAAGAAGACCGGACATTGTACGTCCTCTGAAAATTTCAAAGCCGAAAAGTGTGCCGTTGCCAAGGAGCTCTCTTATAAAACCGCATACAAGCAATACGGCGGCATAGCCGACAGAAGCTGTCAGACCGTCAATAAGAGCTTTTACCGGTGAAATTTTTACGGCAAAACGTTCACATCTGAGCACGTTAAGTGAGTTGACAGCCATTATAGGCAGGTAAATTCCCAACGAGCTGAACAGAGGAGTGTTTATTTTTTCTATTAGAATCATAAGAGGTGAAACGATTGCCGCACCTAAAATAATATATATGCCTATTCTTATCCAACGCGGTATTGGTTTGAGGAAAAGAGATGCAAAAAATTCACTGACCGTAATGATTAAAGCGGAAACAGCGGCAAGAAGAGCGGCACTGCTGACGGATGTAGCCATAGCTACAACGGGGCACAGACCTACAGCCTGAACAAGTACGGGGTTGAATATACCTGCGTTACGCATAAGCATACCGGGTGATTTGCCGTTGGATGCCATTTTCTTTTCCTCCTTGCATCAGTTTGGTTTTAGTGTATCAGCCGAAGAGCTGAACCCAATAATACGTGTCTGTTGCACTGTCGTAGCAACAACCTACGCCTGTTTTTGTATATCCTTTGGTGAGTATGTTTTTTCTGTGACCTTCACTGTTCATCCAGCCGTTAACAACCGAGTTTGCAGTGGAGTATCCTTTTGCGATGTTTTCACCCATAATATCTGAACCTGCTGTGTACCAGAGGCTGCCGTCAGGTCTTGTGTGCGAAAAATTTGAAACAATTTCTTTAGCCCTGATATCAGCGGCAGCTGAAAGCTCAGGTGAATAGCTGAGTACATCAAGACCTTCAGCGACACGGTGTCTGTTTATCATATCTATTACCGCGAGCTCGATATCACCTTCTTCACTGTCGGTGATTATGTCAGTCGGTCTTTCTGTAGTCGTCTCGGGTTTTGTTACAGGTACCGTTGTCGGAGCAGTTGTCGGTGCTGTTGTAGTTGAGGGTCTGGTGGTCTTGGGAACAGCAGTTGTTGGTGCAACTGTAGTTGCAGGTCGGGTAACCGGTACAGTGGTTACCGGTTTGGTTGTCGGAACAACCTTTGTTGTGGCGGCAACGGTTGCAGACGTACTGCTGTCTGATGTTGCGGTTGTTTGTGTTTCTTCCGGCTTTGTTGCTATGGTGTCAGCTACGCTTGCGGTTTCTTCCTGCAAAGGTGCAGACGTTTGAAAATCGTCCTGTGTGGGCCTGCGGTCACACGAAGCTAACAGTATGCATAAAATAGCAGTAGCAAGCAGCGGAAGAAGGGAAGATGTGTGCTTCATTTACTCTTCTTCATCCTTTTGTCTATAAGTTTCATAAGTGCCTTGTCGGCAACGGGCCATGCGGCATTTATAATCAGTACTGCAAAACAGGCACATTCTTCAAACGTGCCGAAACGACGCATAAGCATACATGAAATACCTGCGGCAAAGCCGTAGAGCAGACGGCTGAGAGGATGTCTGGGTTGAGTAGAATGCTCAGTGATAAGGAATATTGCCGCGAAAATCATATAGCCTGCGCAAAGCTCAAGAACGAGTGAAGAAAACAGATTTGTAACTCTCGGGAAACATATTGCCATAAATGCGGCACCCGTGAGGAAACCCGCTGTAGTGATAAACAGCTTTGTGCGGCGTATAAGCATATATATTGCACTACCGGCAAGTATTATTATACAGCTTGCACCCATAGGCCCGGGGAAGTTACCGATAAGGATATCAATAGTTTTTACCGAGCCAAGGTTTACGGATGTATTCTGTGCAAGCATTGAGCCGAGTGAAACACTGCTTGTACTTGAAAGAGCTGTACTTGCGGCAGATATGCGAGGATAGTCAAAAATAAGATCGGGGAAGCATATAGTTAAGAAAGCAAAGCCTGCAGCGGCAGGAGAAAACGGCAGCTTCTCAACAGAGCCAAAGGGGAGCTTTGCGGCAACGGTAGCAAAAATACCGCCTATAACCGGAAGCCAGAGAGGAGCGTTGGCAGGGAGCATAAGAGCAATTACTGCACCTGTTACAACAGCACTCAGGTCACCTACGGTGTTGGGCTGTCTGAGCAGACGTCTGCCGGCAAGCTCGCAAAGCACACAGGTAATAACACACACGAAGATAAGCTTTATTGCACCAAGACCGTAGAAATACCATGAACTCAACGCAGGCAGTGCGAGCATAGCAAGCATATCAAGCTGCAGTGAGCGTGCTTTTCTGATTGAGCTTTGCTTTGCCATTTTCTGTTCTCCTTTCTGTTAATACCATTATTTGTTCCTTGATTTAAAGCCGTTTATAGATGTACGATATAGCTGAGGGGGAGTAAGATATGAAAATAGAGCTTCTTACCGACGATGCCATTATTGTTGAGCTGTCGGCGGATGATATGAAAAATTTAAACATCACCTATGAGGAGATGGATTATTCGAAAATTGAAACTAAGAGAGTTATTTGGACTATACTCTCCCGTGCAGGCAGGACACTCGGACGTGAAATCAACACGTCGGGTAAACTGCTTGTTGAAGCAATGCGCCGTGAATCCGGCGGATGTGTGCTCTTCTTTTCTGTAGAGCAGGAGAAGGGTATATCTAAAAACAAAAGATATCTTGTAAAAAAATCGGATTACATAGCCTGTGATTTTGACAATGTATCAGCACTGATTGCATGTGCAGAGCGTATAAGTTTTTCGGGCTTCAGAGTAGAAAGCCGACTGTATAATATTAAAAATAAGTACCGTTTATTAGTGCGTTCGCAAACAACGGGGGCAGGGCTTATTAAACCCTGCCTGTCCGAGTTCGGTTGTGTTTGCGGTGAGGGAGCAATGCTTTTTGCTCATACTGCAGAGCATTGGCACTGCATCGCCGATAAAAATGCTGTGGAATTGCTCAGCTCTGGAAGAGGAGCATCATAAAGCCTGCGGCACAAGCGGAGCCGATAACGCCTGCGACGTTGGGGCCCATAGCGTGCATAAGCAGGAAGTTTGTGGGGTTTGCCTTCTTGCCTTCAACCTGGGCAACACGGGCTGCCATAGGTACTGCAGAAACGCCTGCGGCACCGATGAGGGGATTGACCTTACCCTTTGTGATGATATACATCAGCTTACCGAGAAGGACACCGCCTGCGGTTGAGAAGGAGAATGCGACAAGACCGATGACGATAATGCCGAGTGTCTTGAGCTGAAGGAACTGTTCACCGTTTGCTGTTGCACCGACTGTAACACCAAGCAGGATTGTTATAATGTTGCAGAGTGCATTCTGTGATACGTCACTGAGTCTGTCTACAACACCACACTCACGGAAAAGGTTACCTATCATCAGCATACCGATGAGCGGGGCTGTTGAGGGAATGATAAGTGCACAAAGAACTGTAACAACAATCGGGAAAACAATCTTTTCTGTCTTGCTTACCTTGCGGAGCTGACCCATCTTTACTTCACGCTCTTTCTTTGTTGTGAGCAGACGCATAATGGGCGGCTGAATGAGCGGAATAAGAGCCATATAAGAGTAAGCTGCAACTGAAATAGGTGCAAGCAGATGAGATGCGAGCTTTGAGGCTGTGAAGATAGCTGTCGGGCCGTCTGCACCGCCAATGATTGCGATTGAAGCTGCTTCTTCGGGTGTGAATTTGAAAAGGATTGCAATGATAAATGCAACGTAAATACCGAGCTGAGCTGCGGCACCGAGAAGAAGGCTTGAGGGGTTTGCAAGAAGGGGACCGAAGTCGGTCATTGCACCTACGCCCATAAAGATAAGACACGGGAATATACTGCTCTTTACACCTGCATATATCAGCCTCAACACACCGTCGTCATACCAGTGTGCGCCTTCAACCTTCTGGGTTGCATCCATAAGACCTGCAGGGTCAGCCATAAGACCTGTTTCGGGCAGGTTTGCGAGCATCATACCGAATGCAATAGGCAGAAGGAGCATAGGCTCAAACTTCTTGACTATTGCCAGATAAAGAAGACCAAAGGAAACGAGAAGCATAACGCCCTGCTGCCAACCGAGGGAAGCAAAGCCAGAGCTTGCCCAGAGGCCTTCGAGAACACCTAAAAATGTCATATTGAGAAATGCCTCACTTTACTCAGATAACTGCAAGAACGTCGTCTGTGTTAACAACTGTGCTGCTGCCGACAAGAATCTGCTTGACAACGCCGTCACACTCTGCTGTGATTTCGTTCTCCATCTTCATAGCCTCGAGGATGAAGAGTGTATCGCCTGCCTTGACAGCCTGACCTACGCTGCAAAGAACCTTAAGAACTGTACCGGGCATAGGAGCAACAACATTCTTACCGTCAGCTGAGGGAGCTGCAACGGGAGCAGGAGCGGGGGCTTCTTCCTTTGCAGGTGCTGCTGCGGGAGCAGGAGCGGCAACGGGAGCGGGAGCTGCTACGGGAGCTGCAACAGGAGCGGGAGCTGCACCTGCAGCTGTGGAAACGTTTGTGATAACTGCATCGGTCTCGTTGACCTCTACTTCATAGCTTTTGCCGTTAAGAGTTACGATGTATTTCATTGTTTTTACCTAACCTTTCTTTTATTCTTCAATAAGTTTTATTGATTTGAAATCGAGACGCTCAAGCGGTATACCTGTCTGGTGGCTTACCAATGCCATAATGATTGCTACTGTGGGCTCGTCAATTCCACCCCACTCGAGTGACTTAATACGTCTGAAATCGAGCTTTTCAAGCGGAATACCTGTCTGATGGCTGACAACTGCCATAACCATTGCGGCTGTAGGCTCGTCAACACCGATAAGCTCAAGCGGAGCATCGAGCAGCTTTATTGACTTGAAGTCAAGGTGCTCAAGTGCAACACCCATCTGGTGGCTGACTGTTGCCATTATTGTTGCGGCTGTCTGCTCGTCAACTCCGTAAAGCTGCACACAACTTGTCTGTGTTGCGGAGCTGTTGGCGGTAACGATGTATTCGGAGCAGTCGGCTTCATCTTTTGAAATTTCCTCAACTGCTTTTTTGTTAACCATCGCACTTACAAGACGCGAGAGCAGAAACACCAACACAGCCAGCAGAGCAAGCTCTGCCATAACAACGACTATGCCGACACCGGAAACCATAAGTGCATCAGTCAAGCCGAGTGCTTTTCCTGCTAACATTGATTAATCACTCCTTGATTTCCTGTATTGTGTATTTGAATGTGCGCTTTTCTTTTTCAGCTCTTTCTTCGAAGAAAGCCTTTGCCTGCTGCGGGAAGGCGATGTAGGAAAGTACATCTTCTTCGCTGTGAGCAAGTGCACCGATTTCTTCCTTAGCAGCCTCAAAGCCGGGCTCGAGAGTATCTGCAAATCTGCCTGTGAAGGGCTTCTCGTCACCGAGAACAAGCTTCTGAAGGTCTTTGCTTACCTTGCCGGGAGCCTTGCCGTATTCACCCTTGATATATGCCTTGACTTCTTTGGAGATGTTCTTGTATCTTTCACCGAGAAGTACGTTGAAAGTAGCCTGAACACCGACCATCTGGCTCATGGGAGTAACGAGGGGCGGATAACCGAGGTCCTCACGTACTCTGGGCGTTTCAGCAAGAACTTCGTCGAGCTTGTCGAGCTTGTTCTGAGCGGTGAGCTGTGCAACAAGGTTTGAAAGCATACCGCCGGGAATCTGATAATCAAGTGCATCTGTTTCTGTAGCCATAACAACGGGATTGAGAACACCGTCTGCAAGGTACTTTGCACGAAGAGGCTTGAAGAATGCGTTGATTTTTGAAAGTGATTTGGGGTCAAGGTCAACCTTGTAGCCCTGATTTTTGAGAGCGTATACAAGAGTTTCCGTCGGGGGCTGTGAAGTACCGCCGGAAAGGCTTGAAATAGCGGTATCGATAACGTCTGCACCTGCTTCAACAGCCTTCTGAAGTGTGATGAGACCGAGGCCTGTTGTTGAATGTGTGTGAACAACAACGGGAAGCTTCACAGCAGCCTTGATAGCCTTTACGAGGTCGTAAGCTTCCTGCGGAGCAAGAATACCTGCCATATCTTTGATACAGAGTGTCTGTACGCCGAGCTTAGCGTAGCCCTCTGCAACCTTGACGTAATTCTCGATATTGTGGATGGGGCTTGTTGTGTAGCAGATTGTACCTGATGCGATTGCACCGCTCTTAAGAGTCTGGTCAACAGCAACCTCAACGTTACGAAGGTCGTTGAGTGCGTCGAAAATACGGATGATGTCGATACCGTTTTCTACGCTCTTTGCAACAAATTTGCGTACTACGTCGTCAGGGTAGTGCTTGTAACCAAGCAGATTCTGACCTCTGAGAAGCATCTGGAGTTTTGTGTTGGGACAAGCTGCCTTGATTGTACGCAGTCTTTTCCACGGATCTTCGCTAAGGTAACGCAAGCATGAGTCAAATGTTGCACCGCCCCAGCATTCGAGTGAGTAGTAGCCTGCCTTGTCAAGCTCGCTGAGAATCTCTTTGAAATCGGAGATGGGCATTCTCGTAGCGATGAGTGACTGGTTGGCGTCACGGAGTACGGTTTCAGTGAACTGAACAGTTTTCATCTTTGCCATAACTTTCCTTTCAGGGTGCAAAATTATACTTTTCTAAACAGTAATTAATATGGTTTAGAAATGTATACAAATTTTCACCCATTTTAATGATATTTAATCTCTATTATATTATCCTTTTTATTGGCAAATTGCAAGCGGTTTACAATAATTTTATAGCCTTTTAAGCATAATCTGCATTATGACGGATATTGCTGTAAATATTCCCATTAAATTGTAAAATATTTATTAATTTTTTATTATAATATTGATATTTATATAATTTTAATTATAATAAAAATTAGCTGAATTAAATTTCCCTTAAAAATATACATAAGGAGCGAAAACAAATGCCTGAATTTACTTACAACATCGTCGAAACACTTGGTGTCCTTTCCGAAACAGCAAAGGGCTGGACAAAGGAGCTCAATCTCATCAGCTGGAACAACAGAGAGCCTAAGCTCGACATCCGCGAGTGGGCACCCGAGCACGAGAAGATGGGCAAGGGCGTTACTCTTACAGAGGAAGAGGCTAAGGAAATCCTCAAGATTCTCGCACAGCGTTACTCCTGATTTTTGGCATAATACAATAAAAACAACTGCGTAAGTGTACTTAAAGGTACGCTTAACGCAGTTTTGTTTTTTGTTTGAAATTAAAGGCTTATAATAAAAAAAGCACCCCTGTGTGGGTGCTTTTTTTAATTCAGCAAATCAGTAATAATTGCGTTAGAAACAAGGAAACCTTCAGGGGTAAGGTTTATTGAGTTTTCGGTTAACTTTATCATACCGTTTTTCTCAAATTTCCTTGCTCTTTCAAGCATTTCAGATGGAATATCAAAGCCGAAACGTGAACGTACCCGGTCACTTTGCAGACCTTCGTTAAGCCTTAAACGGAGCATTACGTATTCCTCAAAGCTGCCGCCTTCACCATCCTGAATCGGTTGAGAATTTTCGATGAATTTGTTTATATCACGCTCGAAATAAAAGCGTTTTCCACCCATAAATGAATGTGCCGAAGCACCGAGACCGAGGTATTCACGGCAATCCCAGTAAATGAGATTGTGTCGGCTTTCATAGCCGGGCACAGCAAAGTTTGATATCTCATACTGCTTGTAACCGTGCTCTTCAAGGCATTCGCAAGCGGCAAGATACATATCGCAGCATTCGTCCTCATTCGGCAGATTAAGCAGCTTTTCGACCTTTTCAAACGGTGTGCCCTGCTCGATTTTAAGCAGGTAGCTGCTGACGTGTTTTGCACCGTTTTGAGCACAAAACCCAATACTTTCTTTTATACTGTCTATGGTCTGATGCGGTATACCGAGCATAAGGTCAAGCGAAAAATTGTTGATACCTGCCGATTTGACAAGCTCTACGGCACGCTTTACCTGCTCACGGTCAGCCTGCCTGCCGAGTGCTTTGCGCTCCTCATCTACTGCAGACTGCATACCCATCGAGATGCGGTTTGCACCTGCTTTTGCAAGTGTCTCCATATCTTTTAAGCTCCAGTTTCTGCATAAATCCGACGGGTTGCATTCAACCGTAACTTCGCAATCGGGTGTGCGGCTGATATTGTTCAGAACGCTTGAAAGTCTTTTACTGCCGAGTAAAGAGGGGGTACCTCCGCCGA
>JAZSEX010000101.1:0-11018 GCA_045531935.1 Acutalibacteraceae bacterium
AAAATTCAGTCGCAATAAAGAGAACGAAATATTTATTTTAAGGTATTATTTCATAACACTGACCGTATTGTCAGCAGGGTTACCTACAAGGAACTGCGGGAATTCAGGGTTCGATGTAACAGTCGGCTGACCCTCGTACTCCTCAAGCCACTCAATAAGGTTTGTGGAGTAGCACCAGTGTGAAAAGCCGCTGACAAACCAGGTGCTTTCGGGGAACATACAGGTTGAAGCATCTACACTGCCGTCGGGTGCTACGTGATTGTGACCGTCGTCAACCTTCTGCTTATAAGAGGAATCAAAAACAGTACCCATAGGTGCAAATGTAGCACCGCCAGAGGAATTAGCAGAGTCAATAAGAGCATCTGACTGATAAGACATATCGCCTACAAGAGGAAGCGGATAGCAACCGTAATGAGACACAACAGCTATTGCCATACCCTTTTCCTGCTCTGCTTTGAGAATCTTCTCAGCATTGACCTGAGCGTTGTGGTATCTTGTGAGCTTCTCGACAAGTACAGCATATTCGGGGTCATCACCGAATACCATTTCTATTGCCTTATCAAAATATTCAGCCGGTACAAAGTCGAACACACCGGGCATACATGCAAAAACGTCCTTTGCAAAACCGTTGAAGATTGTATCAAAGCACTCGTCAAGCACCTTGTTGACAACACCTGTAAGCAGATGATAAATGCCTGTATACTTAAGCACGGAAAGGAAGGTAGTAACACCGTCGTCAACATTTGCGGCAGGCATCATTGTACCGAGGAAGTTTGCAAGCTCATTTGCATTTACAGAGCAATCGTTTGTAAAGAGTTTACCGATAAGTGTAAGACCCTGGAATGCAGAGCACTGAGAAATAAACATTTCAACCTTTTCAGAGCCGTAAGCATCAAAGTAAGCGAGTGAAATCTCACCGCCCTCACTATATGCATTGATGATAACTTTATCGTGACCAGTTGCTTCAATAATTTCATCAATGTAAGCATCGAGCTTGGCAGCTGATTCATAAGGGTCAAGACGCCAGTCATACAGGAAATTGAACTCGTTATCGTCAAGATGCTCTTCCATTGTAGCAGGGTCACAATCATCTGCGTATGCAGGTAATACGGAGTTACCTTCGTTATCGCAATCCATACCTATAAAAAGCTCGGTAACCATTTTATCGAGCGATACCGCAAAAGAATCCCATCCGCCGAAAATACCGTTGATAAGTGCAACAGGCAGATATGTAAGAATTGTACTTATCATTGTTTCGTTTTCAATCGGGAATATTGAATACTCTTCACCGTTTTCATCGGTTGAATAAATCATACCGCCGATACCGTTTACAAATATAACTGGGGTTTTGTCGCAGTCACAAACTTCTTCAGCAAACGCTACGGAGGACACACCTAATACGAGTGCAAGTGCAATAACAACGCTGATTACAGCTTTAAATGACTTTTTCATATAAATCAAAGCCTTTCTTTATTCCTTTTGTGTAAAATCAGTTGATACCGATTTGCTGCTTGATGAAAGCAGTAAGTCTGTGCATTTCTTCAATCTCCATATGGCAGCCGGGAGTGAAGTCATCAATACTGCGTGCTCTTGATGTGTAGCCCATATCAAGACCGTCAAGAGTCATATAATACTTTGCGTTTACGGGGTAAACCTGACGCTCGGCAACAGAGAAGAAGCCGACAATATCCTGCACAAGCTGTGCCTTTTCGGGCTCTTTCTCAAAGTTTTTGCAAAGCCAAGAATAAAGCTCGGGGTGGAAGTTTGCCATAACGCCTGAGAAACCTGCACAGCCCATCTTAAGGCTTTCAAGCAGAGTTGCAGAGTTTGCGTTATAGATCTTAAGACCTGTACCCTCTACTGCTTCAAGCTTTGCCTTGATCTGGTCAAGATTACAGCAGGTATCCTTAAGGAAGGTGAATCTGCCTGTCTTTGCAAGCTTGCCGAGTGTTTCGGGTGTAAGAAGTCTTTTATAGGGATAGGGACACTCGTAAACACCGAATGCGGTATCCTGAATTTCATTCATAAAGATATCGACATTCTTAAGGAATACGTCATCACTCTCATCCTGCTTTGCAAGGCGGTTTGAAATAAAAACATAGCCGTCGATACCAAGGTCGATAAAACGCTTTGCCTCTTCGAGCTGTGTGGGAATATCGTCTGCTGTGTGACCTGAAGCAACAATAGAAATATTCTTAGGTGTATGTTCGATAATAAATTTGAGAAGCTCATATCTCTCCTCAAAAGAAAGGAAGAAGATTTCGCTTGACTGACAGATTGCAAAAATACCGTCTACACCGCGCTCACCGTACCAGTTGATAATCTGCTCAACCGCATTGTAGTCAACCTTATTGTCAGCGGTATAGGGTGTTACCATTGTCGGATAAACACCGTTAGGAATTGATTTTATCATAATTTTCATCCCCCTGAAAAATTATATTTTCTTAAGTTTGGCAAACTTAGCCATAAGCTTCTTTGTACCTGCTTTATCAAAGGCAATTTCAAGCAATATATCGTTACCCATAGGCTTAGCAGAGAGCACAACACCGGTACCGAAAGTGCCGTGTGAAACACTGTCACCAACTGCAAGATCTACGGGCGGCTGTTCTGCAGGTTTTGATGCAGGCTTGGGAGCCGCAGTTGCTTTTTTGAACTGCGTTGCATACGGATTGCCGCCAACTGAGCTGTCACGCATACCGCCCATTCTTCTGCCGAACATCGGAGGCTGTGCGGCAACACCCGTATTTTTGATAAGCGTAACGGGAATTTCATCGACAAAACGAGAAACACGGTTATGGGTAGTTGAGCCGTAGAGCATCCTTGTACGTGCCTTGGTGAGGTAGAGCTTTTTCTTTGCACGCGTAATACCCACGTATGCAAGTCTGCGTTCCTCTTCGATTTCACCCGGATTATATACTGCCTGCATACCCGGGAAAACGCCTTCCTCCATACCGACAATAAAGACGTTGTTGAACTCCAGACCCTTTGCAGAGTGGAGCGTCATCATAACAGCTCTATCAGCATCTTCGTTCATATTGTCGAGATCAGTCATAAGTGCAACCTCTTCGAGAAAGCCTGTAAGCGACGGCTCGTCATTCTCTTCGGTATATCGCTGAAGGTTGTTTGAAAGCTCGTTTATATTGGCAAGTCTTTCCGTATAACTCTGCGGATCGAGTGCAAGCGAATCAATATACCCACTCTCTTTCATACAGGTGTCAAACAAATCTTTGAGTGAAAGCTCCTCTGATTTTTCGACAAACGAGCTTATCATAGCGGAGAATTCTTTGAGTTTACCCGAAGCACGCTTGAGCTGAGGATAATCCTCAGAATTGGAAATAACCTCAAAAAGGCTGATACCCAGTGAAGTTGCGATATCTGCCGCATTTGAAACGGTTGTATCACCTATTCCCCTCTTGGGCTCGTTGATAATTCTGCGAAGTCTTATATCATCTGAAGTGTTATTTATAACGGTAAGATATGCTATTGCATCCCTGATTTCCTTACGGTCGTAGAATTTGTGACCGCCGAAAATCGAATAAGGAATACCCATACGCACAAAAGCGTTTTCAACTGCGTTTGACTGTGCATTTGCTCGGTAAAGCACTGCAAAGTCACTGAATCGCTGACCGGCTGCCACACCGTCAAGCACAGTATCCGCAATATATCTTGCCTCAGACTGCTCATCGTAAGAGGTATTGAGAACAATCTTCTCACCCTCACCGTTATCCGTCCAGAGGTTTTTGCCCTTACGCTGTTCATTATTTGCAATAACGGCATTTGCAGCATCAAGAATTGTTTGCGTTGAGCGGTAATTCTGCTCAAGGCGGATAACCTTTGCCTTGAACTGATGCTCGAAAGAAAGAATATTCTCAATCGTAGCACCGCGGAATTTATAAATACTCTGGTCGTCATCACCGACAACGCAGAGATTTCTGTGCTTTGCCGCAAGAATACTTACAAGCCTGTACTGAGCGTGGTTTGTATCCTGATACTCGTCGACCATTATGTATTTGAAGCGGTTCTGATAATATTCAAGTACTTCTTTGTCTTTTTCAAGAAGCTTGACGGTATTATAAATAATATCGTCAAAATCCATAGCATCCGCACGCTGAAGATTCTGCTGATAAAGCTCATACAGTGCCGCAATTTTCTGCAGTCTGAAATCACTGCCGGCATTCTGCTTGAACTCTTCAGGGCTTATCAGGCTGTCTTTTGCCTTGCTGATTTCAGCAAGAGCCGCCTTATAGCCTACTATACGTTCCTCAATATTGAGAGCACGCTGACACTCTTTCATTGCTCTGCGTGAATCATCTGTATCGTAAATAGTAAAATGATTAGAGAAGCCTATACGCTCACCGTATCGGCGCAGAATGCGTGCACAGGCAGCGTGGAAGGTGCTTGCCCATATTTCAGAGCCATCGGGACCGAGCATACGCTCGAGCCTTTCTTTAAGTTCGGTTGCCGCCTTGTTTGTGAACGTGATTGCAAGAATCTCCCACGGACGCGGAGTATTGACACGCATAAGGTCATCAATTTCGGCATAGGCAAAATCGTCACCTGCAAGATAAGCCTCAATAGCGTCAATATCGCTTTGCATTACGGGACGGCAACAATAATCAGAATAATATGCACCGCCGAACTGCATAATATTTGCAATTCGGTTAACAAGTACGGTAGTTTTGCCGCTGCCTGCACCTGCAAGCACAAGCAAAGGACCCTGAGTGCTGAAAATAGCACTCTGCTGCATACCGTTCATTCTGTCGAATTGCTTTTCAATAACCTGTCTTCTTAACTCAATAAATTTCTGACTGAACATAATATACCACCATTTTAAGATAGGTTATATTCTACTATATATACATATAAAAGGCAAGTGTAATAATTTAAACTTTTATTAAACAAAAAGCAGACAGAAGTAATTAGTCTCTGTCTGCTTTAACTTTATTCTTCATCTGCCGGTTTGCGTATCAGTGCGCCTGCGTGAACAGGGATATCGCAATTAAAACTGCACTTCATCATCGGATGCGGTGCTACGTCAATCGGTTCATCTTTTTCATTCCTGAGCTCTTCAACCCTGATTGTTATCGGCTCAGAGCCTGCAACCATTATCTCAAGCTCATCGCCCTCAAAGAAGCGGTTACGCTGTGTAACGTAAACCCTGCCGTTTTCCTGGCGGTTAACCTCTGCCATAACGTTCCAGTTACGCTTGTACACACCGTCATAGAAAATCTGAGCATCATCTCTCGGGTCACTGAAGAAGAAACCCGTACAGTATTCTCTGTGGCTGACCTTTCGTGTTTCGTCTATCATCCACTGCTCAGGTTTATAATCATCTGTAGGATTCTTAAGATATCCGTCGATAGCGGCACGGTATGCATTGGTAATTACCGCAGTGTAATACGATGATTTTGCTCTGCCTTCAATCTTGAAAGAGGTAATACCCGCTTTAACCATTTCGGGTATATGCTCAATCATACACATATCACGTGCATTCATAATATATGTACCGCTGTGATCCTCGCCTATCGGCAGATAGAAGCCGGGACGTGTTTCTTCCATTATAGCGTATTTCCAACGGCAGGGCTGAGCACACTCGCCCCTGTTTGAATCTCTGCCGAGGAAGTAGTTTGAAAGCAGACATCTGCCTGAGAATGAAACGCACATTGCACCGTGCACAAAACACTCAATTTCGAGGTCAGACGGTGTTTTCGCTCTTATTTCGGCAATCTCTTCGAGAGAAAGTTCACGCGCAAGCACAACTCTCTTTGCGCCCATATCGTACATAGCTCTTGCAGCCTCGTAGTTTACAAGACCTGTCTGGGTTGAAATATGGATTTCCATATCGGGAGCCATTCTTTTAACAACAGAAAGAACGCCCATATCGGAAATAATCATAGCATCTACGCCTGCATTGACTGCAGAGTCAATAACACCGTGAAGATTTGGAAGGTCGCTGTTGTGAGCAAGCACATTACAGGTAAGATATACTTTCTTACCCTTACTGTGGCAAAGCTCAACTGCACTGACAAGCTGTTCAGCATCAAAATTCTGAGGTGCTGCACGCATGCCAAGGCTCGTAGAGCCGAGGTAAACTGCATCGGCACCGTATAATACCGCAGCTTCAAGACGCTCTCTGTCGCCTGCAGGTGATAAAAGTTCGGGTTTTATCATAATCAATCTGCCTCATTATCTCTGAGTACCTGTGCCCAGTTGGCCTGGAACTCGCTGTAAGTTTTTGCCATATAAATCTTACCTGCCTCGTTATGGCAGAAATAGAAGTAATCTGTATCGTCGGGATTAAGTGCCGCCTCAATAGCATCTACACCGGGGTTGCATATAGGACCGACAGGCAGACCCGAGCGAATGCTGTTGGTATCGTAACCGCTGAGATATGAACTTGCACCTGCCGTACCGAGCACGGGTGCAAGGTAGCTGCTGACATATTTCTTGGTAGAGTCACAGCCGAGTGTAGGATAGGACGACGGATTGTTGAGTCGGTTGTGAATAACAGAAGAAACCTTGCCCATCTGGCTCTTGTCTGCAGCTTCCTTCTGAATAATAGAAGCAATGATAATAACCTCGTCCTTAGTCAGTCCGAGTTCTTCAGCACGTTTTGTATAAACCTCGCTCCATTTTAATTCAAAGTTACCAAGGAATTTATTGATAATGCTTGTCGGGTTTTCACCAATGCCGTTCTGCTTTTCACTTACAAAGAAATCGTAGGTATCGGGGAATATATAACCCTCCAGTGCATAACAGCGTGCACCATCCTTAGGAATTGAATCAATAAAACCGTATTCGAATTCCACCTCTTTAAGTGCAGTGTATATATACTCAGCCGGGCAGACGTTATTTTCATCCAGCTTATTGATAATCTGCGGTATAGTCCAGCCTTCAGGGAACGAAAGACGTATAGTCTTGTCAGACGTCTGGTTTTCAAGCATTGCCGTGAGCATACCCTCTACACCCATATCTGCAGTAAGGTAGTGCAGACCGTTAAGGTAGCTCTTATCATCAAAGCCTCTGAACTTGGTAATCAGCTTACAGAACCATTCGTGCTTTACAAGTCCGTTATCACCGAGTGTATCTATAATATCCTTATAGTCGGCATCTTTTTCAATACTGATTGTTACAAGCTCATCTTTTCTGTTGAGTGCAAGAACGTCATTGATACAGGAAATGCCGTAAGTTGAGAAAATAGCTGAGCATAAAACGATTATACCGACGAATACGATACGCCTGAGCTTTTCAACCTTATCTCTGTCTTTTACACGTTGCTCAGCTGCAGCCTTTTTCTTTTCTTCTCTCGCCTTTTCCTGGGCGTTTCTGTGCTCTATCTGAGCTTTTGAGGGTTTGCGTCCTGCAAAATATACAGACTTGTCCTTCTTGGCAGGCTGTGCAGGCTCCTCGTATGCCGGTTTATTATACTCTTCTTCATCAATCTGCAGCTTGAAATTTTTAACAACCTCTCGACGGCTTACAGGAATATCAGAGCCGCTGTTTGAGCTGACCGGCTTAAACTGCTGTGCCGCAGGCTTGGGCTGTGCAGGTGCCGCAGGCTTGGGCTGTGCAGGTGTTGCAGGCTTCAGATCCTTGGTTTCCTTCTCGTGCTGGGCAAGCCAGGAATCAAAGTCATCATCAAATTCAATTTCAAATTTTTTCTTATCGTCCATATGTAACTCCTTTGAACAGCGTATAAAAACTACGCTCAGCAAAAATAGTTATCTTTTTCAGTTACTATTATATCCACTTTACGGTCATATTTACCGTGCGGCAAACCGTCTTTTATCAGTGCGGAATATCCGAGACCTATACAAGCACCCTGGTATCCGGAAAGGAATCTGTCATAATACCCTTTGCCGTAACCGAGACGGTAGCCTTCGGTGTCATACATCAGTGCTGGCACTATGCAAACGCTCGATGTAAAATCTCTGAGCAACTCGCATTTTTCAGGGTCAGGCTCAAGCACACCGAATGCACCCGGTGCAAGGCCGGATTTATCCTTGATAAGATAAAAATCCATATCACGTGTACCCGGCACACATCTCGGTGCCGCAACCTTTTTACCGACTGCAAGTGCACGCTCGATAATAAAAGATGTATCAACTTCAAGAGGCTTTGAACAGTACACAAGAATGGTGTTCACTTCACGGAATTTCCAGAGTGTAAGAAACTTGTTCTGGATTTTAAAATCCATACGTTGCTTTTCACTGCGTCCGAGATTTTTCCGCCACTCAAGTGATGAGGCTCGAAGTGCATTTTTTTCAGGTCGGATATCTTTAATCATTGTAAAGTGTCTCCCAAAGCTCATCTGCTTTTTCTTTGCCTATAAACTGTTCAGCAATCACTTTACCGAATTTCAGTGCAACACCGCAAGCCTTTGCAGTAATTATTTTACCGTCAACACAAACTGAATTTTCACTCAGTTTTGCACCGTAAAGGTACTCCTCAAATCCGGGGAAACAAATAGCCTCCTTGCCTTCAAGCAGACCTTTTTTACCAAGAATACTCGGTGCGGCACAGATTGCACATAAGTACTTCCCGTTTGCAACTGCAAAATCGATAAAAGAATTTACCTTCTCATCATTTTCAAGATTGAGTGTGCCCGGCATACCGCCAGGCAATACAACAGCCTCAATACTTCCGTCAGGTTCTACAGCATCGATTACTGTATCGCATACAACGGGAATTGAGTGAGAGCCGCTCACCGTTGCACCGGTAACACCTACTGTTTTAACAGCAAGACCTGCTCTGCGGAGCACGTCTACCGTTGCAAGAGCTTCGACCTCTTCAAAGCCCTCTGCAAGAAAAACAAGAATCATTTTACTTCCTCCTTCATTCAAGTGTAAGACCTATATATGAATTGAGTTTTGTCAGTTTATCTGCACTGTCATCAAGCGGCAAAAGCATACCGTAGCGGTAAGCTTCGCTTTTTTCTGCAGGCACTTTAATATATTTTCTGTCAAAAACAGAATATATCACACCGTCTTTTTCATAAACATCAGTACCGTATTTTTCCTGCTCACGCATTATATATTCCGTGTGCGCACTGCACCAGATAAATCTGTTTTCGGCATCATTTATTTTTTCTGTCAACGGCTGCTTTTTTGCATAAAAAGCAGTTTTATAGCCAAAGCGTGAGTAATAATCAAACAGTGTAACTTCTGCAGGTACAAGAGCAATAAAGCTTTTGCCGTTGTCTTTTGCAAAGCTTTCTGCTTTTTTCAGCAGGCTTGCCATATAACCTCTGCCTCTGAATTTTTTAAAAGTTGCGGCAGCAAAAAGGTAATAACCCTGCTTACCGCACAGCTCACCGTCAATAAGATACAGTGCACTCGTAAGCTCATCACCCTCTGTCAACATAAGACAAAAACATGAATTGTGAGCAGAGTGAAAAAAGTCAATATACTCTTCGCTGTCACCAAAAGCTTCATTCCACAGCTTTACGGCTTCCTGCTTTAACTCTTCAAATTCAAACTTAACCAAAATCAATCACACTCGGCAATATATTTTTCAAGCCATATCTCGGGATAGTAAGAACGCTTTGCCTTACGAAGACCCGGGGCACCTGTATCCTCTTCTCTGTTTATAAGCTCGTATTCATCGCAAAGACGAATTGCCATCTCGCGGTTAATTATCGGATATGCACCCTGAATTGATGAATACGCTTTCTCAAAGTGAGTACAGAAAATACCGTCTTTCAGCTTTTCACCGAAAGAAAAAGCAACAACCTCGTGATCCACACGGATAAGACCGCCGTAAAAGCCAAGCTCATCGAAATGAGCAAGTGCAACGTTAAGTGCATTGTGCTCAGCAGAAATCGCCTCTTCATCCTTATACTCGTTGAGCATAAGCCAACGCTCATTCATTGCGGCACACTGACCTATGTTTGCAGGATTTATCTCTTCAAAGCTCCAGTCGGGATTGTTCTTGATAAAAGCGGAAATATGATTACGCTTGCCGTGATACTTCCTGCCTGAAAGATTGGCAAGATCAGAACTTTTGTAAATATAATCAAACTTACTGTCGTCCGCGGTAAAAGTGAATTTGCCGGGGAAAAGCTCGTCCAGCTTCTGCTTTTCAGCAAGAGAGCAACCGGCAATCACAGGTTTTACACCTTCGCGGTGAGCATCCTCAATAACAAGCTCAACCATTTCGGCAAAGTCTCCGTCACCTGTAGGACAGCAGTAATTGACACCATCCTGCATATAGTACTTAGCTACAAGCATATCTCCGTGAAAAGCAATCTGCGTTTTATATACGTCTTTCCATATAAAAAGCGTACCGAAGCAATACTCACAGCCCATATTATCACTACCGAAAAGAATCTTTTCAGCACGTGTTTTATCTGCAAGCGTTATAGGGTGAAATTCAAGCATAAACTAACTCTCCGGGTAATGTATCAATAATCATCTGTGCAATTTTTTCAATAGAAAGCGGCTTACCGTCCTCAGCACATTTTATAACGTACCAGCCCATTTTCTCTGCGGCATACATAGCAGCCTCACGGCAACGGTAGAGGTAGTCGACATCAGCCTCGTGCACGTCTTTTTTCTCGCCTGTCTTTTCACTGCGCAGTGACATAAGCTGCTGCGAAATCTCAATAGGCATATCAAGGTATATGACAGCATCGGGCTTCGGAATTCCGAGCTTTACGTACTCAAAATCCTCAAGCCACTCAATATAGCTGTCCCAATCATCACGGGGCATTTTTTCAAGCTGATGGTATGCGTTAGAGGTTGTATATCGGTCGGCAAGAATAAGCTTGCCGGACTCGTAATCTGCCTGCCAATGCTGTTTGAAGCTTGCAAACCTGTCAACTGCAAAAAACGCAGAAGCTGCAAAAGCACCAACATCTTCAGGCTTTTTGCCGAAAGCACCGCCGAGATACATACGCACAAGTGTGCTTGACGGATCTTCATAATCGGGCAGCTTAATCTGTCTGTAAGCACAACCCTTTGATTCAAGATACTCTTTAAGCAGTGAAATCTGAGTTGATTTTCCGCTTCCGTCAAGAC
>JAZSEX010000087.1:0-8609 GCA_045531935.1 Acutalibacteraceae bacterium
TCCTCGCGCATGGCGTCGGTGAGCAGCTCACTGCCGACGAGGCCGATTTTGACGTTCAGGTCCGTTTTGGGATCGACGCCAAGCTCCCGTGCGACCTCCGCCAGGCGCAACGCGTAGGACGGAGTGGCGACGAGGAGCGTCGTACCAAAATCCTTCATATACATGATCTGCTTCTCGGAATTGCCCGTCGAGGACGGCACGATCGTTGCCCCGATGTTTTCGAGGCCGTAGTGCAGACCGAGCGCACCCGTAAACATACCGTAGCCGAAGCAGATCTGCGCCACGTCCGACGACTTCGCTCCGCCGGCGCAGGCAATGCGCGAGACGCATTCCGCCCACGTCTGCAGGTCGCCCTGCGTATAGCCGACAACCGTCGGCTTACCGGTCGTGCCCGAGGAGGCGTGAATGCGCACCAGCTCGTCCTTCGGCACGGCAAAAAGACCGAAGGGATAGTTGTCACGCAGGTCAGCCTTTGTGGTAGGCGGTATGTACTTGATATCGTCGAGTGATTTGATTTTGTCCGCTGTTACACCTGCTTCGTCGAGCTTCTTGGTGTAAAACGGTACGTTTTTGTAGCAGTAGTCGACAGTCCACTTGAGTCTTTCAAGCTGGAGCTCCTCCAACTGCTTACGGGGCATTGTTTCAATATCTTTCTGAAAAAACATCTTTATCATTATCCTCCCGGATTATTCTTTTTCAACTGTGCCTGTGTAGAAGAATGAATTGTCTTCTGCGTGCTTTTTGTCAAGCTCTGAAAGAACAATACATACAAGGATTGATGCGATCATAGCGGCACATGCAAATGTCGGACCCTTTGCGGCAAGTGAAATCAGCTTTTCGTTTTCAAAGCCGAACATTGTGATGAACTTTGAAACTGCGGGGATAAGTGCGATACAGAAGCCTGTAAGTATGCCTTTCCAAGCAGCTGTACGGCTGAGCTTTTTGTAGAACAGAGCGAGTACGTAGGGTGCGAGGAATGAGCCTGAAATAATGCCCCATGAGTAGCTCATCATATCGAGAATCGGTGTGTCGGTAGTAGCTACTATATAAGAGAGTACAACGAAAACGGCGCAGAAAACTTTGGTTAGTATGGCTGTATTTTTGTCACTCATATTCTTTTTATGCTCACGTATAAGATCGATTGATACCGTTGAACAAGCTGTGAGTGTGACGGAGCAGAGTGTTGAAACCGATGCTGAAATAAGAAGCACAAGTACGATGCCGAGCAGTATTGTCGGCATATCTACTGCCTTGAGCATATTGGGTACTATGTAGTCCTGTGCAGGCATATCAACACCTACTGTAAAGAAACGGTGGCAGAGTGAGCCGATGAAGTAGCCGCCGCCTGCAACAAGAAGAGCAAAGAAGGTTGAAATTTTAATACCTCTTTTTGCCTGGGCGTCGTCCTTTATGCCAAAGTACTTCTGTACCATCTGAGGCAGACCCCATGTACCGAAGCTTGTCATAAGCACGGTTGCAATAAGTGAAACCCATTTATCACCGCTCATCGGTACAAAACCCCATTCGGATTTTGCGTACTCGATAAGACCGCTGACACCGCCTACCTGCTTGCTTCTGATAACGAAGAAAATGAGCAGTGCAATACCGAACATCATAACGATGCCCTGAACAAAGTCGGCTCTTGCCTGAACAAGGTAACCGCCGAGCACGAGCAGAATCAGGGCAACTACGGCAATAACGATCATACAGATATTTACGTCAATACCGAGAAGCACCTCTGCAACGCTGCCAAGACCTTTGTAAACAGAAGCGGAATAGGGGACAAGGAAAACGAAAATTACGATTGCCGCAAAGGTCTTCATTTTCTTTGAGCCATATCTCAGCTCAAAAAACTCAGGCATTGTTTTTATTTTAAGTCGGGAGGCAACATCACGTGTACGTCTTGCAAGCACCTTCCACGCAAGCCAGGAGCCGAAAATACAGTTACCTATACCTGCGAGAATACCCCACAGGCCATAACTCAGACCTGTGCCGCCTGCATAACCGACGAACATAACAGCTGAGAAATAAGCGGTGCCGTAGGAAAGTGCGGAGAGCCATGCGCCTGCATTTCTGCCGCCTACGGTAAAGTCTGCTATACTTTTGGATTTACGGCCTTCGACTACGCCTATTATAAACATTGCGGCAATATAGACGAAAAGTGTTATCCACAACGTAAGGTTGGGCATATTAATTACAGCGTTGATAAACGATTGAAAATCAAGTCTGATCCACAGGGTAAGATTTTCCATAATTGATTTCTCCAGTCCTATTCTTTTGCGATTTAAAGCTTCAACGCTTTTATGTGGTAAATCGCATAGGCAAAATATATTGGTTGTACATCTGTTAAACAGCTGCACCACCATACCAAGTATTTTACGACATATTTTTCATTTCGTCAATAGTAATATCAATAATAATTTGATGATAAATTATTGCTAATTTTGCAACAATTTATTATAATCATACAAAAAGTTAAAAAAATCTTCAAAAAGTTAAAAAATTTTTAAAAAAATATCACACTTGCGTAAAGTTATGTGTTTTAATAATAGAGAGTTCAGAAAGGAGGGGGACACTTGGGAATTAAAGACAGGTATAATGAAGAACTGCGGCATATTGAATACGCTGTAGAAAAGTACAGCCGTATGCTTTTTCGTATATCGTACGGTATACTGATGAATGAGCACGATGCTGAGGATGCATTGCAGGAAACATTTATGCGATATATGACCAAGGCACCTCTTTTTCGGGATTCTGATCACGAGAAGGCGTGGCTGATAAAGGTTGTTACAAACGTCAGCAAAAATATGCTAAGATTCAGAACCTATCAGGTGTCTCACAGTATTCACGAGCTGAGCAGTATAGGCGTTGATGAAATTGACAGAGATGTGTTTGACTTAATAATGAATATGCCTGTCAAATATAAAACAGTGCTCGACCTCTATTATATAGAAGGATATAAAGCCAATGAAATAGCAGACATAATCGGTATATCACCCGTTGCCGTGCGTAAGCGTCTGCAGTACGGCAGGACACTGCTGAAAAACGAAATGGAAAGGAACGGTATGTAATGAAGCGTAAATATATTGATAGCTATGTAAGAGTAATGAACAGCGTTACAGTGAGCGATGAAGCTAAAAAATGCATCATACGCAACTGTGCTCGTTACAGTACCCTCCAGAAAATCAAAAGCAGCAGCTTTGTAATAACTGCCAATAATAAGGAAAAAACAACTGATGGGATATAACCTGTCAGTTATTTTTTGGTACATAGGTTAAAAGGAGAATAATGATGAAAGAACCGACACTTTACAAAATTGTAAGACCCCCTCTGGCATTTCTTTTTAAGTTGATTTACCGTCCCGAAGCAGAAGGAACAGAAAATATTCCTGCAGAGGGTAAAATCATTCTTGCCGGTAACCATACTCATCTGCTCAACTGCTTCAGTGTTGCGCTTGCAACAAAACGCTGTGTGCATTTTGTTGCCAAGGCAGAGCTTATGAAGGGTATAGGCAAGTATATCTTCCCCGGTCTCGGAATAATTCCCATTGACCGCAGTACAAACGGTAAGGAAGCCATTTTAGAGACTGAAAAGTATCTTGAAGACGGCAAGCTGATTGCTATTTTCCCTGAGGGTACGGTCAACCGTACGGATGACCCGATGATGCCTTTCAAGGGCGGTGCGGTAAAGATTGCACTTGATACAGGTTCGGATATAGTGCCCTTTGCAATAACGGGCAAATACAAGCCGTTCAAAAAAGGTCTTAAAATAAAGTTTATGCCTGCAATCAAAGTTGAAAAAGGCTCACTCAAAGCCACTAATAAGCTTCTTGAGCAGACTGTGCTCAATGAAGTAATAAAGGAAGGAAAATAAGTACATGAAAAATCCTGAAGAAAGAGAACTTGGCTATAAGCTGTTTATGCCGATTATGCGTCTGGGTTTCAGGCTCTGGTATAAACCGCGCATTATCGGAGCGGAAAAAATTCCGAAAGACGGTGCAATAGTCATAGCCTGTAACCACAAGCATCTTCTCGACCAGTGCCTCACAATAATGGCGACCAAGAGAATGATCCACTATATGGCTAAAAAAGAATATTTTGAAGGTAAGTTTGCGTGGTTTTTCGGTGCCATGGGTTGTATACCCGTAGACAGAGCAACTACCGATATCAAGAGCGTAAAATCAGCTATGAAGGTGCTCCGTAAAGGCGGAGCAATCGGTATTTTCCCCGAAGGTACACGCAACCGTACGGATGCATTTTTGCTTGAGTTCAAGCCGGGTGCGGCAACCCTTGCAAAAAAGACGGATGCATATATAGTGCCCTGCGGTCTTACCGGCGAGTATAAATTCCGCAGTAAGACACTGACCGTACGTTACGGTGAGCCTTTCAAAGCGGACGGTATGACTGCACAGGAAGCAAACGAAAAACTCTACCGTGAAGTAGAGCGACTTATGCGTGAAGGGCTTGAAGAAGAGAAAAGGTTGGCAAAATAATAATGAGGATAGGATTGGATGTAGGGTCAACAACGCTTAAATGTGTTGCCCTTAATGATAAAGAAGAAATAGTATATAAGTCATACGAAAGGCATTACTCCAAAATTGCCGAAATGAGCTCAAAAATGCTCGGCGAAATACTGGAGAAGCATCCCGAGTTTTCAAACTCTATGCTCAGTGTTTCAGGTTCGGCAGGTATGGGTTTTGCACGTACGCTCGGTCTTGAGTTCGTGCAGGAGGTTTTTGCAACGAGAGTTTCGGTGTCAAAGCTTCTGCCGGGCACGGATGCTGTTATTGAGCTTGGCGGTGAAGATGCAAAAATACTGTTTTTTACAGGCGGTACAGAGGTGCGAATGAACGGCTCATGTGCAGGCGGTACGGGTGCGTTTATCGACCAGATGGCTTCACTGCTTGAAATATCACCGCTTGAGCTCAATGAGCTTGCTAAGCATAAAGATAAGATTTATTCCATCGCTTCACGTTGCGGTGTTTTCGCAAAGTCCGATATTCAGCCGCTTCTCAATCAGGGTGCGGCTAAGGCTGATGTTGCGGCAAGCATATTCAATGCCGTTGTAAATCAGACTGTTGCAGGTCTGGCACAGGGCAGAAGAATTGAAGGTAATATAGTATACCTCGGAGGCCCGTTGTATTTCCTTTCGGAGCTCAGGTCTGCTTTTGATGAAGGACTTAAAACAAAGGGTGTCTGCCCCGAAAACGGACTTTACTTTGTTGCTATCGGTGCGGCTTACTGTGCCAAGGGAGAAGCTCTCGATATAGCAAAGGTAAAGGATGAAATTGCAGGCTGTGTAAACAGCAGTGATTATATCAGTGCAAAGCCGCTCTTTGCCGATAAAGCAGAGTACGCTGAGTTTACAAAAAGACACGCTGAAAACAGTGTTGCCGTAAAAGACAGCTATGATAAGGGTGAAAAAATATTCATAGGTATCGATGCAGGCTCAACTACCGTAAAAACTGCGGCTATAAATGCCAAGGGTGAGCTTCTTTTCAGCAAGTATATGCCTAATTCAGGCGACCCGGTAAGGCTTGTAAAAGCTTTCCTTGAAGAGGTCTATGAAAAGTTTGACGGTGCCGTTATCGGAGGCAGTGCCGTTACGGGCTACGGTGAGGATATTATCAAAAACGCTTTCGGTATCGATATCGGTATTGTCGAAACAGTTGCTCATTTTACTGCAGCTAAAAAATTCAGACCTGATGTTGATTTTATTATCGACATCGGCGGTCAGGATATCAAATGTTTTAAAATAAGAAATAATACAATAGATAATATATTTCTTAATGAAGCCTGCTCATCGGGTTGCGGATCGTTTCTGCAGACCTTTGCAAGTGCATGGGGATATGATATCGAGAGCTTTTCAAAGCTCGGTCTTTTTGCGGACAGACCCGTTGACCTCGGCTCACGCTGTACGGTGTTTATGAATTCATCCGTAAAGCAGGCGCAGAAGGACGGTGCCACGATTGAGAATATCTCGGCAGGTCTTTCAATCAGCGTTGTCAAGAATGCTCTTTATAAGGTTATCCGTGCGGCAAGTGCGGACGAGCTCGGCAAGAATATCGTTGTGCAGGGCGGTACCTTCCTCAACGATGCCGTGCTGCGTGCTTTTGAGCAGGAGATTGGCAGAAACGTTGTTCGCCCCGATATATCGGGCCTTATGGGTGCCTACGGTGCGGCTCTTATTGCGGCCGAGAAAGCTCCGCAGACAAGTACGGTTATCAGCCGTGAAGAGCTTGCAGGCTTTGAACATACAGTAAAAGCAGCAATCTGCGGCAGATGCAGTAATAACTGCCGTCTTACTATCAATACCTTCAGCGGCGGCAGACGCTTCATAGGCGGTAACCGTTGCAGTAAGGCTTTCTCGGATAAACGAGATGAAGATACACTCAACCTGTTTGAGTACAAAAAACAGCTTCTTTCTAAGTATACTTCGGTTGACGGCAAGCGGGAAAAAATCGGCCTTCCGATGGGACTTAATATGTTTGAGCTTCTGCCTTTCTGGCATACGTTTTTTACTAACCTCGGCTTCGGCGTTGCACTGTCAGAGCCATCTTCAAGAGAGCTCTACATAAAGGGTCAGCATACGATCCCGTCAGATACCGTATGCTATCCTGCAAAAATTATCCACGGCCACGTTGAGTCGCTTCTTGAGCAGGGTGTCAAGCATATTTTCTACCCTTGTATGACTTATAACCTTGATGAAAATCTCGGTGACAACAACTATAACTGTCCCGTTGTTGCCTACTATCCCGAGGTTATACGCTCAAACGTTGCCGGCCTTTCAGATATCGACTTTATCAGCGATTATCTCGGACTTCACAAGCGTAAGCATTTCCCGGCTAAAATCCAAAAAATACTTTCGGAGCATTTCGGTGATATAAAGCTGAGTGACGTGCAGAATGCGGCCGACAAGGCTTATGATGAATACGCAAGGTATATGAACAATATTCATATCACGGGTCTTAAGTTTATGCAGGAAGCAAAAAAACGCAATATGCCCGTAATAATTCTCTGCGGCAGACCTTATCACCTCGATGCCGAAATCAACCACGGTATTGATAACCTTATCTGCTCCTGCGGTGCGGCTGTCGTTACCGAGGATTCCGTAAGCCCGCTTGTGTCAAAATTCCCGACGGATGTACTCGACCAGTGGACATACCATTCACGTCTTTATGCGGCGGCAAAGTACGTTGCGGATAAAAAAGATGACGATATCAATATCGTTCAGCTCGTTTCATTCGGTTGCGGTGTTGACGCTATAACAACCGATGAGATGCGTTCAATTCTTGAGGGCTCAAACAGAATTTATACACAGATTAAAATTGACGAAATTTCAAACCCCGGTGCGGTCAAGATAAGACTCAGAAGTCTGTTTGCCGCAACGGGCAGATAAGGAGGCGAGCAGTATGAATCCCGAAAACAGAGTTGAATTTACCAAGGATATGAAGGACTACACATTGCTTGCCCCGAATATGGCGGATGTCCATTTTTCTATCCTTATAAATGTTTTTGCAGAGTACGGCTATAAGGTTGAACTGCTCAAAAACGACGGCAGAGCAGTTGTTGATGAGGGACTCAAGTACGTGCATAACGATACCTGTTACCCTGCCCTGCTTGTTATCGGTCAGCTTATCGATGCACTCAACAGCGGCAAGTACGACGTCAATAAAGTCGCTCTTATGATTACTCAGTCGGGCGGCGGCTGCCGTGCTTCAAACTATATTCATCTTCTGCGTAAGGCTCTTCGCAAGGCAGGCTACGGCCACGTGCCCGTTATTTCTCTTAACCTTTCGGGCCTTGAGAAAAACAGCGGCTTTAAAATCAGGCTTTCAATGGCAGTTAAAATGCTTTCGGCTATGATTTACGGCGACCTTATAATGCTTCTCAAAAATCAGGTTGAGCCGTATGAAGTCAATGTCGGCGAAACAAACAAGCTTGTGCAGAAATGGATCGACGATATCAACGTAATGTTTGAAAAGCGCAAGGGTTACTCGCTCAAAGAAATGAGAAAAATCCTGCCCGAGATAACAAAGAGCTTTGCTGAAATAGAAATAAAGAAAACCGAAAAAGTAAAGGTCGGCGTTGTCGGTGAAATTTATGTCAAGTATTCACCGCTTGCAAACAATCACCTTGAGGAATTCCTTTTCAGCCAGGGCTGTGAGGTAATGGTGCCGGGTCTGCTCGGTTTCTTCCTTTTCAAAACCGATAACAGACTTGAGGATTGCAAGCTTTACGGCGGCAAGGTGCTTAAAAAATACGCAATGCAGATTGCAATGTGGTTCCTGACACGCTACGAAACAGAGCTTCGCAAGGCCGCTGCCGCATACGGCAACTTCTGCGTGCCCGAAACCTATCAGCACATAAAAGAGAAGTGCACAAAGATTATCGGTGCAGGCTGTAAAATGGGCGAGGGCTGGCTGCTCACTGCCGAGATGATGGAGCTTGTCGAGAGTGGCTACGGCAACATCGTCTGTGCTCAGCCTTTCGGCTGTTTGCCTAACCATATAGTCGGTAAGGGTATGATAAGAAAGCTCAAGGAGCTTTACCCCGAGTCAAATATTGTGCCGATTGACTATGACCCCGGTGCAACAAGAGTTAACCAGG
>JAZSEX010000116.1:0-4618 GCA_045531935.1 Acutalibacteraceae bacterium
CTGCGGCACACATCTTTTCGCCGCAGTTGCTGTAGCCGAGTACGTATACGCCGGATTTACATTCCATATCTGAAACCTCCGTAAAAGAGTGATTTTGAACATATTTATTATATAATAAAACATTCATAGGTCAAAAGTCAAGAAAGCATTTTAATTTAAGTTGTTGGATCGGCTATTGATACTTGGCTTAGTATATGATAAAATTGTTTGAACGATAAAAAATTTTGTTAAGAGGGTAAGGATATGGAAAAGCTTGATTCGTTGCAGATAGTTTTTATAAGACACGCAGAAACAAACTATACCGATATCGGTGACCGTGACTCGAGTGATGGAGAGCTTACCGCTAAAGGTGAGCAGCAGTGCGTTGAGCTGGGAGAAAAGCTTAAAGAGTTGCCGATTGATGCATACTTTACAAGCTCTCTGCTCCGCAGCTTTAAAACGGCTGTCGGTGTCTGTAACGCAAAGGATGAAGTACCCTTACTTGAAATCTGCCCCGAGCTTGTGGAATGCGGCTGTACTCCCGGATATTACGGCTGCAGTGAAAAATATCTTCAGCGGTATTATAAAAACACAAAAATGTGCGATAAGCTTTTCGGTACTGTAAACTATGATTTCGGTTGTGAAGCTTTTGAAGATAACGTTATCCGTGCCGAAAAAGTGATTTCTTACATCAAAAACAGATTTACATACGGTGACCGTGTTGCCGTTTTCAGCCATCATGGATTTCTTGAGTATCTTATTCCTACGGCTTTGGGAGTTGATCCCCATATATTCAGGTTTGCTCTTGATAATACCTCAATTACGGTTGTTGATTTCTGCCGTGACGGTAACGCAGTGCTCCGCTGTGTCAATAAATAAAAAGCGGTAAATCGCTAATATATATTAAATTGTTTTTCAGAGGTATCTGCTTATGACAACTATACTCCTCATTATAATCTATATTGCATTTATAGGTCTCGGAGTGCCTGATTCTCTTATCGGCTCTGCGTGGCCTGCTATACATACAGAATTGGATATACCTGTTGAGGCTGTAAGTGTTATCACATTACTGATTTCAGGCTGTACGGTATTATCGAGTATGTTCAGTGCAAAAATTCTCAATAAGTTTGGTACTGCGAAGGTTACGGCTTTCAGTACTGCTATGACTGCAGCTGCACTGCTTGGTTATTCTTTTGTACCGTCTTTCTGGTTTATGATTCCGCTTGCGGTTGTTCTCGGCTTCGGTGCAGGTGCGATTGACTCGGGCCTCAATAACTATGTGGCTCTTCACTGCAAGGCAAGCCATATGAATTTTCTTCACTGTTTTTACGGTGTGGGCGTATCTCTCAGCCCTTATCTTATGTCGCGGGCATTAAGCAATATAGGATGGCGAGGCGGTTATCGCTATGCGTTTTACGTTCAGGCAGCTATTGCAATAATGCTTATTCTTTCAATTCCGCTTTGGAAAAAGAGCTCTTCCGCTGAACAGGCTGAAGAAGAAAAAAGCATAAACCTTTCTGTTTTGCAAATGGCTAAAATGTCACAGGTACGGCTTGTGTGGCTGATTATGCTCATGACCAATGCAATCGAGTATGCCTGCGGAGTATGGGGCAGTACATATCTTGTTCAGGAAAAAGGATTCGGGACAAAGTACGGTGCACTTGCGTTGACAATATATTATGTCGGTATGTCCATCGGCCGATTTGCTTCAGGCTTGCTTGCCGATAAAATCAGCACGTGGAAGAGAATCGGTATAGGTACAGCTATTCTTGCTCCTGCTGTTATAGTTATGCTTCTTCCGTTGAGTGGCGTTTTTACGGTAATCGGCTTATTCCTTATAGGTTTAGGTAACGGCGCAATTTATCCGAATATGATACACCTCACACCGCACAATTTCGGCAAAGAAATGTCACAGTCAATTATGGGCTCGCAGATTGCTTTTGCTTATATCGGTGTTATGCTTGCACCCCCGATGGTAGGCCTTGTGAGCGGAATTTTTGGAATAAAGATATATCCTGTTCTGCTTGCCGTGCTTTATGTAACGATGGTTATTGCACTTAAATGTTTTATCGGGTGTTTGAAAAAACAAGGCAAATATGATGCGAAAGTTTAAGTTTTCAGGTGTTGATGATGAATAATAATAAAAAATTTGATCTGAACTGTTTTAAGTTCCCCGATGCTTCTTATTCACCCGTATATATCTGGGTTTGGAATGATATATGCACCCGTGAGCTTATAGATGAACAGCTCGCAGAGATGTACAGGCTCGGTATCCGTGCATTCTATATTCTTCCCGAACCGAAGGAGTTCCGCCCCGGCAGTATGCCGACGAATCTTTCTCCCGATTATCTTTCCGAAGAATTTTTTGAGCTTTGTGCTTATGCGATTGACAAAGGAACTTTTTTGGGGATGAACTGCTGGATTTATGATGAGGGCGGTTGGCCGTCCGGCAGTGCGTGTGGAAATGTTGTTAAAGACCACCCCGAATATTCTGCAGGCGGTAACTATCCTGACTTGCTGAAACAAGAAGCAACGGAATATTTTATCAAAATCACTCACGAAAAATATGCATCGGCAACTCGTAATTTTACTGCAGTGTTTACTGACGAGCCGAAAGCTCCGTTAAATCCGTGCAATAAATATTTAGCAGATAAATATGAGTCAATGTACGGCGAATCAATTTTGCCGTATATTCCGCTTATTGAAGGTAAAGAAAAACCGACCGAAGAAAACGTTCATATTCTTCGCCGTTGGTATGATTTGTGCAGTCGCACCTTTTGCGAAAATTATCTGTTGCCCTGCAAAAAATGGGCAAACGGAAAAGGTTTTGCTTTTACGGGACATCTTGATAAAGATCACAGTCCTGACGGCTGTATGAACGGAGGCGGTAATTTCAACCTGATGCGTGCCCTCAGGTGCTTTGATATTCCCGGTATTGACGTTATATGGCGTCAGATTTATCCGAGAAGCAAAGTCACAAACAAAAATGATATGAATGCATATAACGGCTTCTATCCGAGGTACGCTTCATCTGCTGCCGCACATAACGGCACAAAGCTTGCGATGAGCGAGGTTTTCGGTGTAGCGGGTCCGGGTCTCACTTATGATATGATGAGATATACCGTAGGATATCAGGCTGTACGCGGAATAAATATATTTAATCCGTTTAATTTTCCGCTCGGACGTAAAGGTCAGCTTCTTGCACAGGAGTTGCCGATTTTTACCGAGAATCAGCCGTATTACCGTTACCTCGGTCAGTTTAACCGCTATACAGAGCGTCTGTCTTACGTATCGTCTGTTGGAGAAAGAGTATATGAAACTGCACTTTACTATCCTGTTTCCGATTTTCAGGGCAGATTAAATGCAGAAAAAGTTGCAAATGTGTTTGACTCTGTCGGCAGAAAGCTCGAAGATATGTCGGTGGATTTTGATATCGTTGATGATGACGTTATACAGACGGCTGAAATAAACGATAACGGCTGTATACGTATCGGCAGAGCAGAGTACAAGCATATTATCATCCCTGAGGGTGCTTTTGTACCCGAAGCTACACAAGCAGTGTTAAATAATTTTGTCTGTTGCGGCGGAAAAGTTACCTGTGATATTTCAGAAGCAAAACCGGTAATACAGACAAACTGTGCCGGCTTACGTGCAATGCACAGAAAAACGGAGAACGCAGACATTTTTATTCTCTTCAATGAATCGGAAGAATTTACTGATTACCGTATTAATTTACCTTCATCAAAAGGCTATCTGCTTGACCTGATGAGCGGTGATTTACAGCATTTACAAGCTGAAAACGGTGTTTTGTACGTTTCTCTTGTGACAGGTGAATCGGCTGTTGTGCTGCTGACGGACGAAGAATACAATGCAGAGAAAATAAAAAACTACAAATCGAAGTTTGATATACCTGATAATTTTACATTTCGCAAAACAACAGAACTTGTCTTAGGTGAAAACGGCTTTGAAAATATCAATTATTCCGAAAAAGCGGTTATGACAAACCTCGGTAATTGGTCTTGTGAAGTCGGCAGTGCTTATTCCGGCAGCTGCACTTATGAAACAGGGTTTACTTTACCTGATGAAATGATAGGCAAAGAGGGAGAAATCAGCCTTGGTGAAGTGCATTTCTCTGCTTGTGTATTCTTGAATGAAAGCTGTCTGGGCACGGTTCTGATGCCGCCGTACAGGCTGAAAATGCCGTCGGGTTTGCTTAATAAAGATAACGAGTTGAAGATTGTTGTAACAAATACTTCGGCAAACCGGTATCTGAACACCGATTATTTTGATAAGTGGAGCATAAAAGAGCTTTCACCGTATTTTGAACCGGAGCTTGATTATGCAAAAGACTCCGTATCAGGCGGATTATACGGACCTGTTGTTTTATATACAGAATAAAAATCCATATATGAATTTTCAGCGGAGTCTTTATTCCGCAGACAAAGTTGTTAAAAAATCAGCTGATATCCATTCGAGTTCCCGCTTTTTGTATCAACGGTAAATCACACTCACACGTGTTATATATGACTTGTCCCAAAAAGCTTAACAAAATATTATGACTTTGAACCTGAAAGAAAAATTCGCCGTGAACGAACTTCGAACATTCTTCAAAGCAAAACTCTTCAGCCTTGATTAAACA
>JAZSEX010000107.1:0-5049 GCA_045531935.1 Acutalibacteraceae bacterium
CGATACAAGAAATTTTATACTCTTACGAAACTGCAAAGCACTTTAAAATGAAATTTTAAGATACAAGAAAAGGAAAACCCCACAGATAATGCTTAACGCATATCTGTGGGGTTTGACGCATTATTGTGCTGAAAATTCACAATTTAAAGAAATACAGCCTTGTCGGGCACGGGCGAACGCAAGTGCTTTTGTATTTATTAAAGGTCACCGTAAAACTCGCTGAGATATACTCTGCGGTTTTCTTTCATTGAGATATTTGCCGCCATACCTATGCCTATTGACATCATACCTGCACGGGTATCCGCCATCTGACCGAGCGGGTCGCTTGTACAGCCGACAAACAGATTTTCTCTGATTTTTTCATCTGCACCTCCGTGACCTCCGGGGCCGTCCTGCGGTGCGTGAATTACTATTTTTTCACCTCTGCGGTTAAATATAGATATTACGTTATTCACACCTTGACCGAGGTCGGGATATCTCCAGTCCATTTTGCAGAATTCAAGGCGTCCGTCCGTACCGTTAAAGGCAATTCTTAAGCCTTCGTACGGTGAATGTGCAGTAAGCGAATAGCTCATAACAGCGCCCTTTTTATACTGCACGTTAACGCTTACGCTGTCCTCAATATCAATCTCCTCCGAGAAAATACAGCTGTCTCTGTAATAGCCGTCAGCATCTTCACAGGCAAGGTAAATTTTATCCATAGGCGGCTGATTTATATCCAGATAAAACTCACATTTCTTTTTATACTGACAGGTAAGACAACGCTCCGAACGTTCCTCACGTGTCGGGCCGTAAAAACGTCTTGTGCCGAATGCATTGACAGCAACAGGGTCATCTTCGAGAAACCAGTTTACAAGGTCAAAGTGATGGGTTGATTTATGTACAAGCAGAGAGCCTGAATTCTCTCTTTTACGGTGCCAGCGTCTGAAATAATCAGCACCGTGAAGCGTATCGAGCATCCACTCAAAATGGACACTGAGCACGTCGCCGATTACTCCGCCGGAGATTAATTCTTTAACTCTTGCGAAAAAAGGAAGATACCTGAGATTAAATACAACCGTAACCGTTTTGCCGGATTTTTCCTCTGCAGCTTTTATTGCATTTGCCTTTTCAAATGTAGTTGTCATCGGCTTTTCAACAATTACGTCACAGCCTGCTTCAAGTGCTTTGATAACGTAAAAATCGTGCATACTGTCTTTAGTTGTAACGATAACGGTATCAGGTTTAGCCGCATCAAGCATCTTATCAAAATCGTCATACACCGGCACGTCTACACCGCCGTATTCGCTTACAAGAGCAGCACGCTTCGGGTTGATATCGTAAACACCGCAAAGCTGAATATGCTCTTTAAAATCTTTAAGAATAGGCTCTGCATATCCCTCTATGCCACGGATTCCGCAGCCAACCTGAACAAATTTTTTCATAGCAAACACCCTTTAAGCAGAAGCATATTTACAAATTAGCATTTTGATGTGTTAATGTCAATCGGCATTCCAGGATTTTATATCTTTTACAGCAAACGTTCTTTCCGCCTGTTTGGCTATGTCAAAAGCTCTGAGCAGCCATTGGTCTTCCTTGTGCCAGTCGGTATGTCCATAAAGAATCTCTATGGGCAGAATTTCCCTTGTGCCGGTAACTCCTTTGTAGTTTGTATATACGATAGTTACAATTTTTTCAGAGTCCATATTAAATCTCCTTTATTTATCATACCAATATTTTAAAATTACAGCTCAACCAATGTCAATAGTTGTCATATATATGTTTTTGTGGTATAGTTTGTGTATTATGACGGATTGGCGGTGTAAATATGTTTGAAGAAATTCTGAAACTTAAATCAAGCTGGGAATTTTTACAAAACACTGACCTGCCGATTGCGGTTTACGGTACAGGCAACGGTGCTGACAGAGTATTTGACGAGTTTGAAAAGCTCGGTGTCAAAGTATCTGCCGTAATAGCAAGTGACGGATTTGTCAGGAAACGCACATTCCGCGGATTTGAAGTAAAATCGGTTTCGCAGGCAGAAAACGAACTCGGTGATTTTGTTATTGCTCTTTGCTTTGCCAGTCCCCTGCCTCAGGTAATTGACAATATAAAAAAGCTATCCGCACATCACAAAACCGTTATGCCGTCCGTACCTGTTTACGGTGAAAATATATTCAACAAAGAATTTTTGAAAGATAATATAAGTGAGATTGAAAAAGCCTACAATTTATTGGCTGACGCAAAATCAAAAGAAGTTTTTGAAAGCATTATCCGCTTTCAGATTACGGGCGATTTAAATTACTGTTTTAACTGTGAAACCGCTAAAAATGAGGCTTTTTCGATACTTGACTTAGGCGAAAACGAAAGCTTTCTCGACCTTGGTGCTTACCGCGGTGACACTGTTGAAGAATTCTTGAAGTACGCAAAATCATACAGTAAAATCGTTGCTGTCGAGCCTGACAAAAGGACTTTTAATAAGCTTGTTGCCAACTGCGAAAATATAAACAATTTTACCGCAATCAACAGTGCCGTCTGGTCTTGCGACTGTACGCTGAATTTTGACGGCAACAAGGGTCGCGGTGCATCAGCAAAAGCTGACGGTGAAGAAATTACGGCAATTTGTGTTGACAGTTTATTTGATAAATACGGTGATTTCACATATCTTAATGTTGATATTGAGGGTGTGGAAAAAGAAATGCTTGACGGTGCCGTAAAAGCACTGCAAACCGGACCGAAGCTCTGTATGGCGGCATACCACAGAAGTGAGGATATCTTCGCACTTTCAAACAAAATCAACAGCATAAACCCCGAATACAGAATATATCTTCGTCATCATCCGCATATTTCTTTCTGGGATACAAATATTTACTGCATTTAAACACAGGAGAATCCTTATATGAAAATAACAGGTGCAATTTTTGATTTTGACGGTACACTTTTCAGCTCAATGCATATCTGGAGAGGTGTGCGCTTTAAATTTCTCGAGCATCTCGGCATAGCTCTTACCGACGAAGATAAAAAAGCATTTGACGGTATGACTCTTATTGAATCGCTTCAGTATTCCAAGGAGAGATTCGGTATTTCCCAAAACGGTGACGAGCTTTTCACGTTGTTTTTCGATTATATAAGAAGCAGATATCTTGTCGATGCCTGCCCCAAAAACGATATAATAGAATTTCTCGAAAAGCTGAAAGCAAAGGGAGTAAAAATCGGTATCGCAACAGCTACAGCCGAATACGCACTTATAGCTGTACTGGAAAAATACGGTATGCGAGACTATTTTTCGGTCATACGCTCAACTTACACAGTAGGTGCCGCCAAAACACAGCCTAAGGTTTACGATACCGTGCTTGATGAACTCGGTACAGATAAAGAAACAACCTGGGTGTTTGAGGACGCACTCTATGCCGCAAAAACAGCAAAAGCAAACGGCTATAACCTTGTAGGTATTTATGATATAACCGAAGCAGATACAGACGTGCTTGAAGAAATATCGGATATATATATCCACAATTATTCAGAGATTGAAATCGAATAATATTCTTTACTTATACGGTAAATATGCTATAATATTTTCAAAATAAAATTCAGAGGTGTAAATTATGGGCAGATATGCAATCTACGGCGCAGGCTCTCTCGGTACCGTACTCGGTGCTTACATTACAAAAAACGGCGGTCAGATTGACCTTATCAACCGCAACAAGGCTCACGTTGAGGCACTCAACACAAAGGGTGCTACAATCAAGGGCACTGTCGATATGAACGTACCCGTCAAGGCTCTCACACCTGACGAGATGGAAGGTCAGTACGACGTTATTCTGCTCATGACCAAGCAGCTTTTCAATACTGAGGTTGTTACAAAGCTCAAGGATCACCTTACAGATAAGGGTGTTATCGTTACTCTACAGAACGGTCTTCCCGAACCGGGAATTGCCGAAATCGTCGGTGCAGACCGCACAATGGGCTGTACAGTTGAATGGGGTGCAGCACTCGGTGAGCCCGGTGTATGCACACTCACAAGCGAGCCCGACAGTCTTTCTTTCCATATGGGCAAGATGGACGGCATCTCCGACGAACAGTTCAGAATGGTAAAAGATCTGCTTGAGCTTATGTGCCCCGTACATGAGGAAGATAACCTCATCGGTGCACGCTGGTCAAAGCTTCTTATCAACGCTACATTCTCAGGTCTCGGCACTGTTGTAGGCGGTGTATTCGGCGACGTTTCCGAAAATAAAGATGCCGCAAAGGTTGCCGTAAGATGTATGAAGGAGTGCATCGACGTCGGTCACGCAACAGGTGCTGAGTTTGCTCCCGTACAGGGCAAAAACATCACTGCCCTCTTCTACTACAAGAACGCAATCAAGCGTGCTTTCGCAACCTTCCTTGTACCGATTGCCATGAAGAAGCACCGTGACATCGAGCCTTCAATGCTTCAGGACCTCAAGAAAGGCAAACCCTGCGAAATTGACGCAATCAACGGTGTTGTCTGCGAATGGGGCAGAAAAACAAACACTCCCACACCTATCAATGACAGAATCGTTGAAATAGTTAAGAAATGCGAAAAGGGCGAGCTTAAGCCTCAGGCTTCAAACATCAAGCTGTTTGACGACCTGCTGTAATACATAAAAGTTTAAAGCGTGGTATCAGGCCGATACCACGCTTTTTAATTTAACACTTATGTAAAAAACATATCATTGAAAACACAAAACATATATGTTAATATAAAATCAGCAGATTATTTTCAACTTTTACATATAAAGGAGAGTTAGATTATGGGACTTATTAAAGCAGGAATAGGAGCACTCGGCGGTGTACTTGCTGACCAGTGGAAAGAATTTTTCTACTGCGATTCGCTTGAAAACGATGTGCTTATGGTGAAAGGACAGAAGCGAGTAGGCGGACGTCCTTCCAACACAAGAGGCAGTGATAACATTATCTCACACGGCTCGGGTATTGCTGTTGCCGACGGACAGTGTATGATTATCGTTGAGCAAGGTAAGGTTGTTGAGGTTTGTGCAGAACCCGGTGAATTTACCTATGATTCTTCAACAGAGCCTTCAATCTTCT
>JAZSEX010000027.1:0-27493 GCA_045531935.1 Acutalibacteraceae bacterium
CGACGTAGATGAGGTTTGCATCGAGGCCGTTCTGGAAAACCTCGATTACGTTTTCGCTTTCGCCCTTACGCATAAGGCCGTGGTTAACGTGAACGCAGACGAGCTGCTTGCCGATAGCCTTGATAAGAAGAGCTGCGACAACGGAGCTGTCAACACCGCCTGAGAGAGCAAGAAGAACCTTCTTGTCACCGACCTGCTCACGCACGAGAGCAACCTGCTCATCGATAAAAGCGTTTGCAAGCTCTGCAGTAGTGATACGAGCCATTGATTCGGGTCTTTTGTTTGAATCCATTATATGTTTCCTCCTTGAGAGTAGATTAACAAAATAAAAATTTTGATGTTTTATTATAAAATATATCTAAACAAAAATCAACAGTATTTTTACCGCTATTTTCGGTTTATGATAAAAAATTTTTGTGCAATTATTATTTATTGCCCCACTTGAAATTATGCTTACCTGCTCCGACCTCAAAATGATATTTTACAATGCCGAGGTCAATTTTACTGCAGGGGCCTTTGAGTTCCAAAGCGGTGACTGTATTGCCGCTCAGAGAAAAAGTAAATTTCTGCTGATTTACCGCTGTAGGTGCGAGCATTGCCGCATCGACACCTGCTTTAAACCAATCGGGTGAAGCATCATAGCAGGGGCAGATTTCGGAAAGCGGTCTGTTTTTATGGTCTTTGCCCTGATACTCACCATAGCCGAGTGAAATCACGCACACGAGCTTTTCGCCCTTGCCGACATCAAACCTTGCCCTACGCTTGGAAAAAGTGAGTGCGACCCAGCAGGTATTCAGCCCTAAAGTCTGAGCCAGAAGCACAAGATGCTCGCCATAGTAGCCTACGGTTTCGTCGAGCGTATCGGACTTTTTGCCGACGAGTGCGATATAATTACTGACACCGCTGAAGTGGCCGTAGCTTGCGAGTGCACCCGTAAAAGCCTTCGGCTCATCGGTGACGAGCTGGATATGGAGTCCGCTTTCTGCGTTACACTTTTCGACTTCGGCAAAGAGAATATCGAGCTTCTCTTTTTCAATCGGTATTTCTTTATATCTGCGCACTGAGTGGCGCTCTTTCATTGCGGTTAAGATATCCACATTATCTCTCCCTTACAGTTTATTTTGAGTACATCGAGCCGACGAGCTTATTGCTGAAGCTGACAGGTAAAATTTTGCCTGCAAGGCACAGGAGTTTATAGCTGACACCGAGTGTATACAGCGGTTTAACCTGCTTTTTAAGTGCAATTTTTGCAATCATTCTGCCTGCAGTTTCGGCAGACATTCCGTTTTCTTCGTCGTGCTCCATTTTAGCAACACTGCGGCTGATTCTTCCGCCGTAGACGTCATCGCCCGAAACACTTTTTGCACGTGCAGCGGTAAAGCCTGTTTTTATATCGCCCGGCTGGATTGCCGTGACGCTGATACCGAAAGTCTTTAACTCATTGGCGAGTGCAAGCGACCACGCATTGATTGCCGATTTTGATGCGGAATAATAAGCCTGAAACGGGATAGGAAACGTTGCGGCAACCGAGCTGATATTGACAATTCTTCCGCCGCCGTTTTCACGCATAGAGGCTATAGCCGCCTTTGTCATATTAACTGTGCCGAAAAAGTTTATATTCATCTGCTTTTTCGCTTCATCGTCAGAAGTAAACTCTACAGCACCCGAAATACCCGAGCCTGCACAGTTGACCAGAACATCGAGTCTGCCCTCATTTGACATAATCTGCTCGACTGCAGAGTGTGCCGAGACTTCGTCGGTAACATCAAGGGGGATATGAATTATACCGTTGATACTGCTCTCACGGCGTGAGCCTTCATAGACCTTACACCCTGCATCACGCAGAGCTTCAGCCGTTGCTTTACCTATACCCGAGCTGCCGCCCGTTACCAACACTACCATTTTAATACCTCAATATCATTCTTCTATAAATTTACATTGTTTTGATCGTTATGTATATTAATTCAACAACCACGATCGTCGCAAAGTTGATAATTATTTTTAAAAGCGGCAGAGGCAAGCTTCTGCCCTACATTGCAAAATTATTCTTTGCTTTGCTTTTTTTCGGGGAAAAACATCAGCAGCACAAGAAGCGCATAGGGCAGGTCGAGCACCATTTCCTGAAGCACTCCGTTGACAAACCACATAATTTCAATCTGAGTTGAAAAGTTATAGACTGTTTCCTCGACAAAAACCTTGACCGCCTCAAACGCTATTGTTGCAGGCAGACACACGGCAAGTGCGGCAAAGCAGAGAAACGGGCAGATATGCTTGAATCTGCTTGTTTCGGGCACGAGCTTGCCCGTAAAAAGTATACCGAGAAAAAGTGCGAAAAAAAGGCTTTCGACAAGATGCTCGATAACCGAAAGCTCCGTCAGCAGACCGAGCCTTGAAGCCTGAGTGAGAGAAATTATGCTTGAAATAAGCACGTTGAGCTTTAGGCAGAAAAGAAGCGAATCGGGGATAAGGATATACTTATAATTTACCTTTGCGATAATAAGCACCGTTACCGTAATATAAACAAAAAGGGCAAGCATATCACTGATGTCGGGCTGATGCGACAAAGTAATACCGCTCATCGTAAGACCGACACCGAAGCAGTAAAAAGCCTTCTCTACGGCAAGAAAAGCAAACAGCACAACCGTTGCGATATACAGATTTTTTCTGTGTTTGCCTGATGATAAAAACGATTGAATTTTACCGTACATCCTTACTCCTCCTTTCTGCCATATACAATAAAAATTGTAACATAAACAAAGGGTAAAAACAATTAAAAAATTTGTGAAAAGATTAGGAGAAATTCAGCCGGGCGACCACAGGTCGCCCCTACGAAGTAAATTTTATATTCTTCGTAAAGATGAAAGATGTTGTGAGCTTGAACGGAGCAGGCTGACGGTAAAAATAACTGCAGCTTTACGCCGCATATTGATTGATTTTTATAATCCCTCCACCGCCGTTCGGCGGTCCCCCTCCCTTTAGACAAGGGAGGCTTTGGTATAGATATAAAAAGTAACGTCATCCTTCAGAGATGAATGAAGGATGACGTTAAAATTTATGCGAAATATTTTTCGATTGCTTCGACAGCGGACTTTATATCGTCCTCGCCTGCAAGCTCGACCGCACCCTTATCGACAAGGTTTGCGGTTTTTGTATTGATAGGCAGGCGTGCAAGCACGGGAAGGCCAAGCTCAGCTGAGACCTCTTCAATCTTGCTCTCACCGAAAATTGCGTGCTTCTTGCCGCAATCGGGACACTCGAAGTAGCTCATATTCTCGACAAGGCCGATAATCGGCACGTTCATAAGGTTTGCCATATTATAAGCCTTCTTGACGATCATTGTAACAAGGTCCTGCGGAGTTGTTACAACAACGATACCGTCAACGGGAAGATTCTGGAAAACGGTAAGCGGAACATCGCCGGTACCGGGAGGCATATCGACAAACATATAGTCAACATCGCCCCAGGCAACCTCGTTCCAGAACTGCTGGATGATACCCGAGATAACGGGACCTCTCCAGACAACGGGAGCATCCTCTTTTTCGAGAAGCAGGTTGACCGACATAAGGCGGATACCTGTTTTGCTCTCGGCAGGGATAAGACCCATTGCACTCTGCTCAATGCCCTGATTTACACCGAAAGCCTTGGGGATTGAGGGGCCTGTTACGTCAGCGTCGAGAATAGCAGTCTGCTTGCCGCTTGTCTGGAATGCGGAAGCAAGAAGAGAAGTGACGAGTGACTTACCAACACCGCCCTTACCGCTGACAACACCGATTACTTTTTTTACGTTACTGAATTCGTTCTGTGCAAGACGCATATCCTGCTTCTGCTCTTTACTGTCACAGTTTGATGAACAGGTTGAGCAATTACCGTTACATGCCATTTTGAAATTACCTCTTTATATTGAATTAATAATTGCTTTAATAAATTTAATTGAAACGTTCCATATCGTACTGAATATTTTCGCGAGATTTGTAAACACGGTATTCAGTACAGTGCGTGCTTTGTCGAGCTTTTCCTGCTCGGTTTTGAGCCTTAACGTACCGTCAACCTCGACAACCTCGTGGAAAACCGCTGTTTCATGGTAGCCCTCACCCGATGAATTCGGAGAATGTACCGAAAGCATAAGTCTGCCGTCGTTATCGGTGAAAAGCATACCGTGGCCGCCGTCATAATCCGTACCGCTTATGCCCCTGTGGAAAAGCAGTCTCGGCTGCTGTTTCCATTCGCCGTCAATACTGTAGCTCTCTGCCATGCCGACAGCGTAGCCGTTATCGGCAACATTTGACCAGAGCATTATCAGCTTGCCGTCCTCACAGGTGTGGATATACGGGCCGTCGGTAACCTGTCTGTCCATACCGCGTTTACCGTCATCCGCACGGAAAATCTCCTTAGGCTCGGAGATAAACGAAGATAAATCATTGCTCATTTTCGCAACGCACATTCTGCCGATTCCATCATCGGTACTTGTCCACTCGTGGACAAAAATCATCCACGGCTGACCGCTGTTATCGACATAGAGTGTGCCGTCAATAGAATCCCAATCGTTCGGAGTTGCAAAGCCGTCTGAAATCTGCTCAAACGGACCGAGAGGACTTGAAGCCTTGAAAACCGCTGTGCCTCTGTGGTTAAGAACCCTGTCGTGATAGGTGGCAAAAAGATAGAAATTGCCCTCGTACTCGACACATTCGGGTGCCCAGTAGTCACCGTCTGCCGTATGACCCTCGGGAAAAGTGAAAACTGTAAACGGACCTGCCCAGTTTTCAAGGTCTTCGCTGACATAGCAGCCGTAGCCCGACCACGCCGCACCGGTGCCGTACATATAGTATTTACCGTCGCTGACAAGAATACAAGGGTCGCGGATGCCAATATCCTCACGCTTGCGTGGGTATTCCAAATCGGAAGCGTAGGCGGGAGAAATCATACAAGCACCCATAAGAATTACACTCAACAAAACCGAAATAAATCTTTTAAGCATAAGACTTCCTCCTTGCGATATATTTGCCATACGGCAAATGCGATATAATTTCAATTCTTGAAATTGCGATATAGGCTCGATAAATCTCGCCTGCGATATGATATAAATCCCTTGCGGGATTTATATCGCGGCAAAATTATCTTCAGATAATTTTGTCATCTGGCAACAATATTTACAAGCTTGCCCTTGACATAAAGCTCCTTGACGATTGTTTTGCCTGCGATTTCTGCGGCAATCTTTTCGTCTGCCTTTGCAAGTGCGATTGCGTCTGCAGCCTCGATATCTGTTGCAATCATCATCTTTGCACGGATTTTACCGTTGATCTGTACAACGATTTCAATCTCGTTATCAACGCACTTTGCCTCGTCGTAAGTCGGCCACTCACCGTTTGCGAGCATACCGTAGCCGAGAGCCTCGTTGATTTCCTCTGTAACGTGAGGAGCAAAGGGATTGAGGAGAGTTACGAAAGTTTTGAGCTCCTTGCGTGTAACAGCACCTGCATCGTAAATCTCGTTAAGGAGAGTCATAAGAGCGGCAATAGCTGTATTGTACTTGAGAGATTCAATATCGGAAGAAACCTTCTTGATTGTTCTGTGGAATGCAGACTCGAGCTTCTTTGAGTACTCGTCGGAGTCTGTGAGGATTGACTGAAGATTCCATACTCTGTCGATGAATCTCTTACAACCCTTAACGCTGTCCTCTGACCAGGGAGCTGCCTTCTCGTAGTCACCCATAAAGAGGACGTAGGTACGAAGAACGTCGGCACCGAAGGACTCGACAACATCATTCGGGTCGATAACGTTACCTCTGGACTTGGACATCTTTACGCCGTCCGGACCGAGGATAAGACCCTGTGCTGTACGCTTTGCATACGGCTCTGCAGTAGGAACTTCGCCGAGATCGTAGAGGAACTTGTGCCAGAAACGTGAGTAGATAAGATGACGTGTAACGTGCTCCATCCCGCCGTTATACCAGTCAACCTGACCCCAGTACTTGAGCTTTTCCATATCGGCAAAACGCTCGGTATTGTGGGGGTCGATATAACGAAGGAAGTACCATGACGAACCGGCCCACTGAGGCATTGTGTCGGTCTCTCTCTTGGCTGCACCGCCGCACTTGGGGCAGGTACAGTTTACGTAAGAATCAATCTTTGCAAGGGGGCTTTCGCCGTCCTGACCGGGCTCGAAGTTTTCAACCTTGGGAAGCTTAAGGGGAAGCTCCTCGTAAGGAACGGCAACCATACCGCACTTTTCACAGTGGACAATCGGAATCGGCTCGCCCCAATTACGCTGACGGTTGAACGCCCAATCCTTCATCTTGTACTGAACGCCCTTTTCGCCGATGCCCTGCTTCTCAAGCTCTTCGAGAACACGGGCGATAGAGGACTTCTTATCTGTATAGCCGTTGAGGTAGTCGGAGTTGACCATTTCGCCGTCGCCTGTGTAAGCTTCAACAGCGATGTCGCCGCCCTTGATAACCTCGATAATATCGATACCGAACTTCTTTGCGAAGTCGTAGTCACGCTGATCGTGTGCAGGTACAGCCATAATAGCACCCGTACCGTAGCCCATCATAACGTAGTCGGAAATAAAGATCGGGATTTCCTTGCCGTTTACGGGGTTGATGCCGACAAAGCCCTTGAGACAGACACCTGTTTTATCCTTGACAAGCTGTGTACGCTCAAACTCTGTCTTCTTTGCACACTCTGCTCTGTAATTCTCAACCTCGTCGAAATTAGCAATCATATCCTTATACTTGTCAAGCATAGGATGCTCGGGAGCCATAACCATAAAGGTTACGCCGAAGAGAGTATCGGGACGTGTTGTATAGATACGGAGAGTTTCGTCGGTATCTTTAACGGTGAAGTTGACGAAAGCACCTGTTGACTTACCGATCCAGTTTTCCTGCTGGAGCTTTACGTTGGGAAGGTAATCAACCTCATTAAGACCCTCGAGAAGCTTATCGGCATACTCGGTGATACGAAGGTACCATACGTCCTTTGACTTCTGAACTATATCGCTGTGGCAGATATCGCACTTACCGCCCTGAGAATCCTCATTGGAAAGAACAACCTTACAAGAGGGGCAGTAGTTGACAAGAGTCTTGTCACGGAATGCGAGACCGTTTTCGAACATCTTGAGGAAAATCCACTGAGTCCACTTGTAGTAGCCCTCTTCGGTAGTGTCGATTACTCTGTCCCAATCAAAAGAGAAGCCGACACGCTTAAGCTGTGAAGTGAAGCGTGCGATATTGTTGTCGGTAACCTGCCTGGGGTGGATACCTGTCTTGATTGCGTAGTTTTCGGTAGGCAGACCGTATGCGTCGAAGCCTATCGGGAAGAGGACGTTGTAGCCCTCCATTCTGCGTTTACGTGAAACAACCTCAAGGCCTGAGTAAGCCTTGATGTGACCGACGTGCATACCTGCACCGCTCGGATAGGGGAACTCTACCAGAGCGTAGAATTTTTTCTTGTCGGAGCCGTCTTCAGCGTGGAATACGCCCGACTCGTCCCATTTGTCCTGCCATTTCTGCTCGGCAGATTTAAAATCGTAGTTAGCCATAATTTTATCAATCCTTCTGATTTGATTAGTCTGTAATTAAGTGTGAAATGTCGACCTGTGCGGCATCTGCCCACAGACGCTCGAGATTATAGTAATCTCTCATATCGGCGAGGAAAAGGTGGACGATAACACCGTTGAAGTCCATAAGAATCCAACCTGTAGCCTTACCCTCGACATGGGTTGCAAAAACGCCGAGCTTTGCCATCTCTTCCTCAAGGTCGTCGGCAAGTGACTTGACGTGAGGATTTGACGTAGCGGATGCGATTACGAAATAATCCGAAACAATAGTGATGCCTGCGGTTTCGATAGCGACAATATCCTCCGCCTTCTTTTCGTCGAGCACCTTTACGATACTTTCAAGTATTTCTTTTGAGGTCATATCATAAGCCTCCTTTTTTATATTATATATAATTTTACAAATATATATAATATCACAATAAAAACCAAAATGCAACCGAAAAAAATCCGGACAGACACAATTATCTGCCCGGATTTTCATATTTTATTTTAAATACTTGTAAAAACTATTTTTGCAGTGTTTATCGGTACGGTTGCTACAGACTTTGTAGATGCTGAAGCAAGGGATACCACACACAAAACAGGCTCGGAATTGATTTTTTTGCCCGAGGAGTCATAATAATCGTAACCAATATACATATACTCCGATTTTCCTTCATTGGAAAGAATATCAATATCAAGCATAACGATAATTGAATTATTCTGCGAAAGAGATGCAGTATGAGAAACTATACGTGCACTGTTGCCGCCCATAGTGAGAGTGCCGCCGTATTCAACCTTCAGCTCTGTGAAGGATGAGCTTGTTGCGGTCGGCTTTGCGGTAGTAACAGGCTTTGTAATGCGTGCTGTAGTGGGAGAAACGGGAGCACGGGTTGTGCGCTGGGTAGTCGGGCGTGAAGTAAGTCTCGACGGAGAGGGGGTGCGGGTAGTATACTGGGTAATCTTAGGCTGTGTTACCGCAACCTTATGCGTATTGCCTTCTTTATCGGTGACGATAACCGTTTCGTACGTATAATTATGATTTCTCGTAGTTATATTTTCTTTGCTCAAGGCTGTCGAATCCTCCAGCACGGAAGCGGTTTCTTCAGTCTCGGGCTGATTAGCATCCTTATGCATACAGCCTGCGGCTGCAAATGAAACCGCACCCGCAAGAAGTAACGCAAAAAATTTCTTATTCATAATCAGAAGCTCTTAACAAGCTCCTTGAGGTATGCCTTGAAATCCTCACCGATTTCCTTATGATTAAGAGCAACTTCGCAGTTAGCCTTCATAATGCCGAGCTTGTTACCCATATCGTAACGGATGCCGTCGAAATCAAGAGCAAGAAGGTTGCCCTCTTTACCGAGACGTGCAAGTGTATCTGTGAAGTAGAGCTCTTCACCCTCGGGTGTGTTTGCAAGGTCCTCTGCAAGGTAATCAAATACCTGGGGAGGAGCAACAACTCTGCCGAGGATAGAGAAGCAGGACATAATCTGATCCTCTGTGGGCTTCTCAATGATGTTATGTACATCCATGAGAGCTGCATTGTCTGCGTGAGGTGTTACGTCGAGTGAGCAGTACTTGGAAACGTCCTTTCTCGGAACTTCCTTAACACCGACAATACCCTTACCTGTCTTCTCATAAGCGTCAACAAGCTGCTTTGTTACGGGGTACTCGTCATTGATGATAACGTCGTCACCGTAGAGGATTGCAAAAGGCTCGTTTCCGATAAAGCTCTTTGCACACATAATAGCGTGGCCGAGACCCTTTGTCTCCTTCTGACGGAGGAAGTAAACGTTTGCAATATTTGAGCAAGCAAGAACATCCTCGTAAAGATCCTTCTTTGAGGGGTTATCCTTAAGCTTATCTTCAAGCTCATAGCTGTGATCGAAATGGTCTTCGATTACGCCCTTGCCGCGGTTTGTAATGATAAGGATATCTTCGATACCTGCAGCTGCAGCCTCTTCAACAATGTACTGAATTGCGGGCTTGTCAACGATATTGAGCATCTCCTTCGGAACTGCCTTGGAAGCGGGGAGAACTCGAGTGCCGAGACCTGCTGCGGGGATTATAGCCTTTTTGATTTTCATAGTAGTGTCTTTCCTTTCTGTATTGAGAATTGAAAAAGATTTTTTATTTTTTACCGCATCAATAAATATGATGCCGCATAAATCAATATATCACCGATAAGGTATGAGCCTGAGCCGAGAAGTATGTTTGTGCCGCCCCTGCGGAAAAGCTCAACCTGTACTTTTCGTTCATCTGACGATGAGCTTCGGATGCGTTTTATTTCGGTACAGGCTTTTTTGTAATAGAGCCTGTCTGCCAGAAGTGCAGCAACAACCTTGAGCAAAAGCATAAGGAAGCCGACACCGTACATAGGCAGCATAGGCTTGAAAACTTCGTTTAAAAGCCGCTCCTGATTCTGCTCGGCATAAGCCATATACGTTTCAACCCAGTCTTCTTTGAGGTTGCCGTCTTCATCGGCAATCTGACCGGTAAGCTCTGCCATAACAGCTGCTGATTTTTCAGAAAAATGCTGTTCGGCAGGAATCATAAGCAGATTGAGAGAAATAAATATTGCAAAGAAAATTGCACCCGCCTGATAAAGCTTGCGGTAGAAAAACCAATAGGGTGAAAAGAGGAGTGCCGCCCAGTTCCACGAAAACTTCCTGCGGAACTTTTTGATATAGCTTGCACCTGCCGTACGGCAGAAAAGAGCAATATCGCCCGATTTGAGGCCCCTGATATTTTCGTTGGGATTGAAATCCGGCTTGAACTGAGCAATAGGCGGATCAACCATAGGGTTGGCAAAGGGAATAAGCACAGCACCGCATTCGGGGCAACGCAGGGTGCCGTTAGGGCAGGTTGCACCGCAATCGGGACAGACGATGTCAAGATTGGATTCACTGCGCACGTGCGTATTTTTTTCAGATTTAGGTTCTTCCGCCTGAGGCTGAGGCTCGGCTGATTTCTTCCAGACAAAGCCTTCGGCGTGTTTCTCTGCAGCGGCACATTCGCCGTGAGCAAACCAGCAGACACGGTGATGAGGTGTACCGCAATCGGGGCAGACAACAACATCATCCTGCTCGGTAAACTCGTTACCGCAGTACGGACAGTTTTCGCCCGTGTATCTCATTTTGTTTCATTCCTTCCGTATATACACAAATATACATTTACTATTTTACACAATTTAGCATATAAATTCAATCTAATTATATAATTATTTTTAAACTTTTATAAATTTTCGCCTGCCGCTTTACATAATAATAAAAATGTATTAAAATATATAATGATATTTTATGTGACTAAGGGTTTTGTGACCCGGGAAAGGAAAAACTATGCTTCAATTTGAAGAGCTTCGTCTCGAACTTCTCGAATGCAGAAAGCCTCTCGATGAACTTGCAGAGGCACTCGGTCTCGAAGAGATGTGCAAGGAGATTGCCACACTTGAAGAGCAGGCTGCTGCACCCGATTTCTGGGACGATATGAAAAACTCACAGAAGATTCTGCAGAAAACCGCAACACTCAAAAACAAGGTTGCTGCTTACGAAAAGCTTAACACAGACTACGAAGATGCGCTTATTATGATTGAGCTTTCTGACGAGGAAGAGGACGAATCAATGTTCCCCGACTGCCGTGAGAGTGTAGACGCTGTTAAGAAAGAGCTTGACAAGCAGACACTCAGCACACTGCTCAGCGGTGAATACGACAGCAAGAACGCAATCCTCACATTCCACGCAGGTGCAGGCGGAACTGAGGCTCAGGACTGGGCATCAATGCTCGTACGTATGTACACACAGTGGGGCACAAAGAACGGCTACAAGGTTACAATGCCCGACTTCCTTGACGGTGATGAGGCAGGCTACAAATCTGCAATTCTTCACATCGAGGGTGAAAACGCATACGGCTATATGAAGAGCGAAAACGGCGTTCACAGACTTGTACGCTGCTCACCCTTTGACGCTTCAGGCAGACGCCACACTTCATTTGCTTCTCTTGAAGTTATGCCCGAAATTGACGACACAATAGAAATCGACCTTAATATGGACGACATAAAGATGGATGTTTACCGTGCAAGCGGTGCAGGCGGCCAAAAGGTTAACAAGACCTCTTCTGCTGTACGTCTTACACACATCCCGACAGGTATCGTAACATCGTGCCAGGTTGAGCGTAGCCAGGTGCAGAACAGAGAAGTTGCACTGCGTATGCTCAAATCAAAGCTGCTTGAAATCAAAGAGCGTGAGCACCTCGACAAGATTGAGGATATCAAGGGTGTACAGAAGGACATTGCATGGGGCAGCCAGATCCGCTCCTACGTATTTATGCCTTACACACTTGCAAAAGACCACCGCACAGGCTTTGAAATGGGTAACATCAACGCTGTTATGGACGGTGACATTGACGGCTTCATCAACGCATACCTCAAGCAGCAGTCACTTGAGAAGATGAACAACAATGACTAAGACTAAAAAGATAATAATTATTGCTGTTGCAATTATTGCGGTTGCACTGATACTGCTCGGTATAAGGTATTCGGATAAGTTTTTACCCGATAACGGTACGAGTGAAGACACCGGCACAACCACTGCAAATTTTGATAATTTAACAGTCGGTGATTATACAACACTCAAGCCTTTTGCCGATGCACAGACCGAAATACTGACACCGACAACGGGAAAAGCACCCGAATATATCACAACAGAAAGATATGACGAGCACGCAACCCGACTCAGCGAAGAAAGCGGCTGGAGGGAAAATGACCTGACTGACGGACTGCCGAAAATTAAAACCGGTAAAGTCAGCACAGTGAATTATATTTCGGACAAGGGTCGCAGGACTGTAATCAGAATTGACAGCTTTGATTATAACAGCTATCTGACCTATATAGAAAAGCTTGAAGATGCCGGCTTTACAGACAATAACAGCCGTAAACATATTCCGCAGAATGCACCGTCAACGGTTGCAATGTTTTACAGCAAATTTGACGGAGAGCGTTCATTCGGCGTATATTGGTACGGCGGCTCAAGCTCAGCAGGCTTTGACTGCGAAATAGTTATATCGGATTACGACCAGGCAAAATAAAATATAAATATTAACGGAGACGTTCAAGATGAACGTCTCCGTTTTTTGTGTTTATTGAGGTTATGAGCTTTAGCTATCCCTCCACCGCCTGACGGCGGTCCCCCTCCCTTTAGGCAAGGGAGGCTTTTCTTCTCGTTTTATTACTGTTGTTGATTTTATGTGCTTAATTGAGGTATTTGGTGTGTGCTTCACATCTTTGCTTTGTGGCACCCAATTTTTTCGGTGCCGCTATGCCTATGGCGTATATCCGCTTTTTTGAGGTATACGGTGTGTGCTTCACATCTTTGCTTTGGTGGCACCCGATTTTTTCGGTGCCGCTATGCCTATGGCGTATATCTGCTTTTTTGAGGTATACGGTGTGTGCTTCACACAAAAAAGAAGGTGCGGTAAACCGCACCTGCCGTTTTTGTTTTATGGTAGCTGATTAATAAACTACTCTGTAGGAAACTGTTGTGCCGTTGCTCATCCAAACTGCTGCGTAGAGAGCCTCTACTGTGCAAGTGTATGTGTCAGCGTATGTGCATACAACTGTGAGAGTCCATGTAAGTGTACCGTCACCGTTGTCAACTGCTGTAGCAACATCTTTTGAGTAAGTCTGTACGTTACCGTACTGGTCAGTTACTCTTACGCCCTTAGCATCCTTATCTGTTACGATAGTGAATGTCTGCTCAGCGTCTCTGAGGAGACGAGCCTTAGCAACTGTTGCGGATACAACGATATCTGCATCGTTACCTGTTGAGGGACCGGTTGCAGCAATCTGATCCTTAACTGTGAATTTAAGGTCTGTTCCTTCATCTGTGAGACGGTTTGAAGAATCTGCTGTGCAGATGTCATATGCGTATTCACGATTACCGAATTTATAAGTGATGAGCCATACCCAGTTACCGTTTTCATCCTGTGTAGCTTTTGAACGGTTGAAGGTCATTGTGCCGCCATCTGTCTGGTCAACAAGTCTGATTCTGAGAGTATCAGGACCGCAGACGATCTTAATAACTACTGTATCCTTAGATGTGAATTCGGTGACTGCTACGTCGTTGAGGAGAACTTCTGCACTCTTGACTGATGCGTCTTCTTTGCTCGGCTCTGTCTTTGACTCAAAGTCGAATGCACAACCTTCGTCTTCCCAAACCTTACCGAGCTTACCTCTTGCAGAAGCATCCATATCGTCGTAGTAGATCGGAACAGCGATAGTCCATGTCTCTGTGCCGTCACCGTTGTCGGCAATGCTTACAACAGCGGAGTGTGCGCGGTGGTAAGTAAGAGTTGAACCATCAGCGAATACAATCTGAAGCTTTGTTACATTTGTGATAGCACAGTCGAACTCGAAGTTAACTGTATCGCCAACCTGATAGTACTCTTCTGTAGCTCTAACAGCTGTAACGATTGTAAGAGCGGGTTCGGGATCTACAGGAGGCTCTACGGGTTTAAGCTCAAGAGCATTGAATGTGGACTCGAGCTCAGCTGCTGCTGCGTCGATAGCTGCCTGGAGCTGTGTATCGGAAGCAGGAGCGTTTTCGTCCTTTTCCTTGAGCATATTCTGTGCGCGCTCGAGAGCTGCTGCATAGGGCTGGTATGTCTCATCTGTGTAAGACTCAGCTGCTTCGGGAGTCTGGCCGTAGTTAGCTACTGCTTCTTCAAGAGCGGAGTAATCGATGAATGCGGGAACAAGCTTTGCAAATGCGCTGTTGATAGCATCAGCTGCAGCTGCTACTTCGTTACGGAAATCTTCTGTATCAGCTTCGCCGTCAACACCTTCATATGTGTCTCTACCTGCTGATACTGCTTCCTGCCATGCTGCATATGCTGCTGCATCGTAGTACTCTGCACCGTATGCGGGTGTGAGAGCAAGAGCTGCCTCAAGAGCTGAACGGTCAACAAAATTGGGAACAAGAGCATTGTAAGCATCTGTGAGGGCCTTAGCTGCTGCATCGATCTTAGCCTGGTTTGCACCTGCTTCGTCATCGAGCATGCCGCGCTCTACATCCTTAGCTGCTGTAAGAGCTGCCTCGTATGCTGCCCATGCCTCTGTATCGTAGTACTCTGCACCGTATTCGGGAGTTGTTGCGATAGCCTTATCGAGAGCTGTGTAATCACAGTTACCGAGAGCCTTAACGCCTGCGATAGCTGCAAGGAGGTTAGCCTCTGCCTTATCTACAGCTTCCTGAGTTGCGTTAGCGTCTGCATAAACTTCGTTTGCCTTAGCAAGTTCTTCCTCGTATGCTGCCCATGTTTCGGATGTAGCTTCATCCTCAGCAACCTCGGGAAGTGTATCTATAGCTGCCTTAAGAGCTGTCTTGTCAGCCTTCTTAACAAGCTTTTCTGCTGCTTCTTCAAGAGCATCGAGAGCTGCTTTTACATCCTCATCGGATGCGTTGGGATCATCTAAGACTGCCTGAGCCTCTTCGATAACCTTATCAAGGTCTGCTGTTTCCCAAGATTCGGGTGTGTAGTCATCCTCGTTAAGATCCTTAGCTGCATCGATAACATCTGTAAGAGCTGACTTATCAGCCTTCTTAACGAGCTTAGCAACTGCTGCTTCGATTGCTGCAACCTGTGCATCAACTTCAGCCTGAGTTGCGTTATCGTCTGCGTTTACAGCGTTAGCTGCTGCAAGAACATTAGCAAGGTCTGCTGCTGCCCATGAATCGGGTGTGTAATCAGCTGCATCTGTGGGAGCTGCTGCGATAGCTGCTGCAAGAGCTGCCTTGTCAGCCTTAGCTGCAAGAAGTTTAATTGCTGCTTCAAGATCTGCTGCTGCTGCGTCGAGAGCTGCCTGATCGTATGTTGCAACTGCTGCGTCCTTAGCTGCAACTGCTGCGTCCTTAGCAGCCTCAAATGCTGCTACGGAGTTGGGTGTATAAACTGAAAGATCAGCGGGAACCTTATCTTCTGCTGCGTTCCATGCTGTGTAATCAAGTACGATTTCTTCAAGAACGTAGTTAGTAAGGGCTTCTTCTGCATCGTTGATGATTGTCTGGTTTACACCGTCTTCATCAGCGATCATATCACGAGCGACTGCCTTAGCTGCGTTGTAAGCTGCCTCGTAGCCTGCCCAGTTGGAGTACTTGTAGCTGTCTGCTTTCTTTGCCTCGTATGCTGCGATAGCTGCATCGAGAGCTGTGTAGTCACATGCACCGAGAGGAGCAAGAGCGTCGATAGCATCGTTAATAGCCTTAGCCATTGCGTCTACTTCAGCCTGCTTTGTGATGTCGTAGCCTTCAACAACTGCTGCTACTGCATCTGTAACTGCCTTGTATGAAGCTGATGTGTACTTGTCTGCGTCGATAGCTTCTGCTGCTTCGATAGCTGCATCAACTGCTGAGTAATCAGCTGCCTTGTATTTGAGAACCACTGCGTTGAGAGCTGCTGTTGCATTGTCGATAACCTTCTGGTTAGCACCTGCTTCGTCAGCAATCATATCACGAGCGACTGCCTTAGCTGCGTTGTAAGCTGCCTCGTAGTCTGCCCAGTTAGTGTAGAGATCCTTATCTGCTACCTTTGCCTCGTATGCTGCGATAGCTGCATCGAGTGCTGCGTAGTTACATGTGCCGAGCTTTGTAAGACCTGTGATAGCCTTCTCAAGTCTTGCTGCTGCTGCGTCGATAGCATCCTGCTCTGTTGCAAGTGTGCCTTCAACGTTGAGAGCGTTAGCTGCTGCGAGAGCTGCGTTGAACTCTGCTACAGAAGCGGATGTGCAGTTAGCTGTGTCAGCTGTTGCTGCCTTAGCGATAGCTGCCTGGAGAGCTGTAAGGTCTGCATACTCTACGGGAGCCTCAGTTTCTGACTTAACAACAAAGTTGATAACTGCACCGGAAACGTTGATTGTTTCGGGGTACTGTGAAGCATCAGCTACTGTACCGTAAAGGTCAGCGTTGGAAGCAACAGCAGCATAAATCTGTCTGAAACGAACGTTAGCTGTGGAGAGACCAAGCATCTGCTCGGGCATTAAGAACTTACCTGTTGTGCCGTCGGCAAGACCTGCTTCAACTGTAAGGTCGAAGCTGTAGCTGAGAACGGGTGTAGAAGCGTCTGTGGGAGTTTTGAAGTTGGGGTTGTAAGCACGGCCGTAAAGGAAGCCTTCGTAGCCTGAAGCATAGTTAGAGCCAAGCTGGTTACCTGTTACGGGGTACTTCTGGTTGGGTGTGTAGTTGTTAATGTGGTTGTGGAGATGCCAATCTGCTGTTGTAAGTGAACCGAAGAAAGCGTCAGTCCAAGCAAAGAGCTCACTACCAACCGAACCGATATAGTAGTTAGTCTGTGTATAAACTTCAACCGTAATCTTTTCACCGGGTTCAACCTCAATAGCACCATCTGCGTTTGCAGTCTTACCCTTAACAGTAGCTGTATAGGTAAGAACAGTGCCTGCCTTCTCTGTAAGCATTTCTGCACTTGCAGCAACAGCAACAGAGCCAAGGACAAGCATAACTGCAAGAAGAACACTGATTATTTTTTTAGTCATCTTCATTGAGTTAAGTTTCCTCCTTAAAAATTTATATCAGCCTGCCCGGCGGCAGAAGCCGGGCAGGTCAATACTTTTGGTTACGAACGGAATTAAGGTTTAATTATCTGACCTGATTAACAGCATCTGTCTCCCATGCAAGGAAGTTGTAGAGCTCGTTAAAGTCAGCATATGTGATACCACCGTCGCCGTCAAGATCCATTGCGATAGCGTTTGCCTCTGTCATATAGTCATAGTCAAACTTGTAGTCATCCCATGCAATGTAGCTGAGTGCATCAGTAAGGTCAGCGTATGTGACACCACCGTCGCCGTCATTATCACCGTAGATGATGATGTAGAAGGTTTCAACGATTTCACCTGTCTTATTATTGATGAAGTCAACTCTTGTACCTGTACCGATAGTTGTGTTGTCACCGAAGTATGTGTACTCGAGTCTACCGTCACCTTCAATCTCAAGGAAGCCCTGTGCGATAAGATCAGTGAGTTCCATATGTTCTGACCAAGCATTAACGCCTGCACAGTCAAGACCGTAGATGTAACCACGTTCTCTGTCGATAACTGTTGTGGAGCCTTCCTTAGCCTTAAGAGCAAGGGGAAGCTCAGCAACTGTAAGCTTTGCAACTGCATCAGCAATAGCCTTAGCCATTGCGTCAACCTCTGCCTGCTTTGTGATGTCAAGGCCTTCGATAACTGCTGCTACTGCATCGTTAACAGCCTTAACTGAATCATCTGTGTAGATGCTGAGGTCTGCAGGGATTGTAGCCTTAGCTGCTTCAACTGCGGAGTAATCAGCTGCCTTATATTTGAGAACAACTGCATTGAGAGCGTCTGCTGCTGCGTCGATCTTAGCCTGGTTTACACCGGCTGCATCGTCAATCATATATCTGTCTATATCCTGAGCTGCGTTGTAAGCTGCTTCGTACTCTTCCCAGTTAGCGTAGAGATCCTTATCAGCAAGCTTAGCTTCGTATTCAGCGATAGCTGCATTGAGTTCTGCGTAGTCACAATCGCCGAGAATTCTGAGTGACTCGTAAGCAACCTTGAGATCCTGAGCAAGCTTAGCAATTTCTGCTCTGTTTGCTTCTGTATCGGGAGCTACGTTAAGTCTGATAAGAGCTTTCTCAGCTGCTTCAACTGCTGCCTCGTATGCTGCCCATGAATCGGGTGTGTAACGCTCGACTTCGTTTTCAATCTTATGTTCGCCGTATGCATCAACTGCATCCTCAAGAACTGTAAGGTCGAGATAAAGCTCGTAGAGATCTGTGTACTCCTTGATAAGAAGTTCTGTTACAGAATCAATGTGTGCCTGATTTGCAGCTGTGAGGTAGAGCGGTTCGTCTTCAAGGAGATCCTTTGCTATTGCAAGTATTTCCTTCCACTGTGCAAGCTCTGCTGCATCGTAGTATTCTTCGGCTGCATCAAGCTGGCCGCATTCAAGAACTGCTTCCTCAAGAGCGCTGTAATCACAGTAGCCTGTGATGAGCTTGAGGCCGTTGTATGCATCCTCAAGATCCTTAGCAAGCTTAGCAATTTCTGCTCTGTTTGCTTCTGTATCGGGAGCTGCGTTAAGTCTGATAAGAGCTTCCTGAGCTGCTTCGAGAGCTGTCTCGTATGCTACCCATGTGTCTTCTTCATAACGCTCGATCTCTTCATCGATCTTGTGTTCGCCGTATGCATCAACTGCATCCTCAAGAACTGTAAGGTCGAGATAAATCTCATAGAGCTCATCGTATGCTTCGAAGAGTGCTTCTGCTGCTGCGTCGATCTTAGCCTGATTTGCAGCTGTGAGATAGAGCGGAGTGCCATCAAGGAGAGCCTGTGCCTCTGCAAGTGCTGCCTTCCATGTAGCAAGATCTGCTGCATCGTAGTATTCTTCGGCTGCATCAAGCTCTGAGCAGTAGAGAACTGCTTCTTCAAGCTCGCTGTAATCGCAGTAGCCTTCGATAAGCTTGAGGCCGTTGTATGCATCCTCAAGATCCTTAGCAAGCTTAGCAATTTCTGCTCTGTTTGCTGCTGTATCGGGAGCTACGTTGTATGTTACAAGTGCATCCTGAGCTGCTTCGAGAGCTGTCTCATATGCTACCCATGTGTCTTCCTCGTAACGCTCAATTTCGTTGTCAATCTTGTGTTCGCCGTATGCATCAACTGCATCCTCAAGAACTGAAAGGTCAAGATAAATCTCATAGAGATCATCGTATTCATTTTCAAGAGCTGCTGCTGCGTTGTCGATTATTGCCTGGTTGTCAGCTGTCTTCTCAAGCTTTTCGCCTGCGAGGAGTGCCTGAGCTGCTGTAAGAGCTGCTTTCCACTCTGCAACATCAGTTGCATCGTAGAATTCTTCGGCTGCATCAAGCTCTGAGCAGTAGAGAACTGCTGCCTGAAGAGCGCTGTAGTTACAGAATTCCTTATCAGCAAGAGCCTTGAATGTATCTTCAAGAGCCTTAGCTGCTTCGTTAACCTTAGCCTGGTTTACGCCTGCCTCGTCATCGATGAGGTCACGCTCAACAGCCTTAGCTGCTTCGAGAGCTTCCTGGTAAGCGTTCCATGATTCTGTTGAGTAAGAATCCTGTGTGCCTGCGGGAACATTGTTGATAGCTGCATCGAGCTGTGAGTAATCAACCTTGCCGAGCTTAACGAGGTTTGCAACTGCATTTTCGATAGCTGCTGCATAAGCATCAACCTCAGCCTGCTTTGTAATGTCAAGGCCTGCAACAACTGCTGCTACTGCATCGTTAACTGCCTTAACTGAAGCTGCTGTGTAGAGCTCTGCGCTCATATCAGCAGGGATTTTAGCCTTAGCTGCATCAACTGCTGTGTAATCAGCTGCCTTGTAAGTAAGAACAACTGCGTTGAGAGCTGCTGCTGCATCGTCGATAGCCTTCTGGTTAGCACCTGCTTCGTCAGCAATCATATCACGAGCAATAGCCTTAGCTGCGTTGTAAGCTGCTTCGTACTCTGCCCAGTTAGTGTAGAGATCCTTATCTGCAAGCTTTGCCTCATATGCTGCAATAGCTGCATCGAGTGCTGTGTAATCACATGCACCGAGAGAAACGAGGTTTTCAATAGCGTCGTTAATAGCCTTAGCCATTGCATCAACCTGTGCCTGCTTTGTAATGTCAAGACCATCAACAACTGCTGCTACTGCATCGTTAACTGCCTTAACGGAAGCTGCTGTGTACTTGGAAGCGTCTACCTGAGCTGCTGCTGCCTTAGCTGCATCAACTGCTGAGTAATCGGCTGCCTTGTATTTGAGAACAACTGCGTTGAGAGCTGCTGTTGCATTGTCGATAACCTTCTGGTTAGCGCCTGCTTCATCAGCAATCATATCACGAGCGACTGCCTTAGCTGCGTTGTAAGCTGCCTCGTAGTCTGCCCAGTTAGCGTAGAGAGCCTTGTCAGCTACCTTTGCCTCGTATGCTGCAATAGCTGCATCGAGAGCTGTATAGTTACATGCACCAAGCTTTGTAAGGCCTGTGATAGCTACGTTAAGAGCTGCTGCTGCGTCATCGATTGTCTTCTGGTTTGCACCTGCTTCGTCAGCGATCATGCCGCGAGCGATAGCCTCAGCTGCTGCGAGAGCATTGTTGAGAGCTGCGATAGAAGCAGATGTGCAGTTTGTCTTGTCAGCTGCCTTTGCTGCTGCGATAGCTGCATCGAGTGCTGCATAGTCGCAATAGCCAAGCTTTGTAAGACCTGTGATAGCTGCGTTAAGTCTTGCAGCTGCATCGTCGATAAGCTTCTGGTTTGCACCTGCATCGTCAACTGTGAGGTCACGTGCAACTGCGTTTGCTGCTGCGAGAGCTGCATTGAACTCTGCTACAGAAGCGGATGTGCAATTTGTTGTATCAGCTTTTGCTGCTGCTGCGATAGCTGCATCGAGAGCTGTATAGTCACAATCTTTGGCAGCTGACTCGAGGTTCTCGAGAGCCTTGTTAAGAGCTGCTGCTGCATTGTCAACTGTAGCCTGATCCTCAATTGTGAGGTTCTTATCTACTGCCTTAGCTGCTGCAAGAGCTTCTTCAACTGCTGCCCATGTTTCGGGTGTGAAGTCATCCTTATTGAGACCGTCAGCCTCTGCGATAGCTGCATTGAGTGAGCTGTAATCAGCGCTCTTCTTTGTGAGCTTTGCTGTAGCGTCTGCAAGAGCTGCTGCTGCTGCGTTAACTGTTGCCTGCTCGGAGTAGAGAGGAGCGGGATCAGCATCGCGGATATCAACCGCTGCATTGTAAGCTGCTTCGAATGCTGCCCATGAATCGTCTGTGAATACAGATGTTTCAACACCTGCGATCTTAGCATCTGCTGCTGTGATAGCGTTCTTAAGAGCTGTGAGGTCAGCGTTTGCTTCCTCAAGGCCGAGAACTGCTTCGTTGATAGCTATTGCCATCTCTTCGACCTTCTCCTGGTCGCCTATCTTGAGTGTACGGTTAACTGCTGCAAGGGCATCGTCAAGAGCCTTCTTTGAAGCAGGTGTGTACATTTCGGGAGTTGTGTAATACTCTGCAGGAATCTGCTCGATTTCCCAATCTACGTTAGCGTAGAGAGCGGGAAGATCAGCAAGAGCTGCGTTAAGAGTATCTGCTGCTGCCTGAATCTCAGCATTGTTGCGGATATCAAGTTCGCCGTTGTCATACTTAGCAAGGAGAGCTGCTGCTGCCTGGTAAGCTGCATCAACGTCTTCGTATACGTCAACAACACCGTCGTTATCGGAGTCTGTTGTGTACTCTGCCTCGTATGCATAGTAGTCTACTGAGTAGTAGTTAAGCTCAGCTTCTCTGAGAGGCTCGATATTAGCATCGACATACTCGAGAGCTGCAATAGCTGCTGCAAGAGCTGCCTCCTGATCATCTACAAGGTTCTGATGCTGGATATCAACCTTCGGCTCTGCATTGTAGAATGTAAGAGCTGTGTTGTAAACAGCAAGGAAGTTAGTGTAGCTGCCGGGTGTGTAGAGGCTCTGGTTTGCGACAACCTCTGCACCTGTTGTAATCTGAGCGTTGAGCTTGGTGTAGTCAGCATCCTTGAGAACGAGAGCCTTGAATGCTGCCTCAAGAGCTGTTGCATAACCGTCAACCTGAGCCTGCTTTGTGATGTCGAGACCTGTTTCAACAGAATCTACAACTGCCTGAAGGTCTGCCCAGTTCTTATAATCGTTCTTTGTATGCTCGATAGCTGCAATTTCTGCAAGCCATTTATTAACCTGAGCGTAGTTAGCATCGTTATAAACGAGGCCTGTACGTGCATCGTATACTTCCTGAGCAACAGCGTTAACTGTTACCTGCTCACCTGCCATGTAGCCGTAGTCATATGCCTCGTCTACTGCTGCGCGAGCGTCAAGAAGTCTCTGCCAGGATTCGGGTGTGTAGTACTTTGCGTACTCATCTTCGTACTGTGCCTTGATAGCCTTCTGCTCATTTGCAAATCTGAAGTCTGCAGCGTTGAGGTGGTTACCGAGGGCTACGTAGATAGCATCGATTTCTGCATTGAGAACGTCAACCTCTTCCTGCTGAAGGATGTAGAGGCCTTCCTTCTTCTCAGCAATCTTTGCACGGAGCTGAGCAATGTAGCTAGCCTGGTAGTAAGTGATATCGTAGTTGTTTGCGGAGTTAGAGGGGTCAACTACCTCGACTGTTGCATCAATGTTAGCTGTTGCATCAGCGATAGTCTGGTTGAGCTGTGTATAGTCTGCAGTCTTGAGCTCGAGACCGTTATATGCAGTCTGGAGAGCATCTCTGTAACCGTCAACTGTGGGCTGGTCGGGCATCTTGAGGCTACGATTTGTCATAGCCGGTGCACAAGCATTTGCCCAAGCGTTGTAGGAGTCGGTTGTGAAGTACTCCCAATCTACATCTCTGTCGTCAATGTGAACAAATTCATACTTCTCAAGGTCGGGAAGTGTGATTGTAAGACCGCCGTATGAGCCGTTGGGGTTAGTACCTGTTTTGTTTTCAAGAAGTGCATCTACCTCAGTGTAGTCTGCATCGCGAAGCTGAGCAGATTCCCAACCGATACATACAAGTTCATAGTATGTATCAACTACATCCTGATAGCGTATATCAAGATTCCAGTTAATGTTATTGATCGGGATGTCAGTTTCGTTTGTTGAACGGAAGTAGTACCACGGATAGTACTGCTCACGTGAATAGTAAAGCGGGTCAACATCGGGGTGCGGTCTGTACTCGTACAGATTTGCACCTGTTTCGGGGTCAACACCAAGGAAGCCACGAATTTCGTCAACCTTTGCCTGAAGCTTCTTGTAATCAGCAGGCACGAACTCGAGCTCGTCGATAGCTGTCTGAAGAGCTGTTGCTGCTGCTTCGTTCTCAGCACCTGTGAGTGATGCATCGTTTACAGCACCCTTTGCCTTAGCGAGAGCGTTTACATAAGCTGTCCATTTGCCGTTAGTATCTGAATAACCGTCGGAAAGCTGACGGAACATTTCATTTTCCTGAGCGACAAGGTTACGAATATCTGTCTTATCAACTGTTGTGATGTTGATGTGCCATGAGTAGTGACATGTAAGAGCTCTTGAACCGTCGTTGGTCTTATTCCACATATATGTGTAATATGTGTAGTTACCTGTACCGAGGCCGGAAACTGTAAGATACTTATAGAAAGAATCGCCGGCAGTATTTGAAAGGGTTGAGTTGCCGCGGGCAGCACCATCTATATTATATGCTTCAGAGTTAAGGTTGCCAAGCTCTGTACCATATGCACCATGGTTGCCCTGACCCTGATAGTATGTTTCGTGGTTCTGTTGGATACCCTGGCTTTCATTCTCTGCACAACCAAGACCCTGAGCAACGAACATAATCTTTGCATCTGTAATGTTGGAAGCAACTGATGAGTCAAAGAATACGTTGAACTTTGCACGGTAGCCCTCGTCTGCAGTATCGTCGTCACCATTAGTACCGCAGTACCAACCGCCCTGATTCTGTCTGCTGGGGCCGGTCCAGCTGTTGATACCGAAGCCGCTTACCTTCTGGCTGCCCTCACCGTTGAAGTCTGTGAGGTTAACGCCGTAGTAAGCATTATCGTAACCTGCGTTACCCTGAAGTGCTTCGTACTGGATACCGTCTGCCGGTACACCTTCGGGAGCAAAGTAAATAAGTGACTGCTGGCTGGTGTGAGCCTCCCAAGCGTACTGTCTTGTACGTCTGATGAAAGTCAACCAACCTGATGCCTGAGGAGCATCTGTAACTGTTGATGCCTCATACTGGATGTACTGCTTACCTGCAAGCTCGTATGTGAACTTGTAAGTAACTGTATCGCCTACGTTAGCTGTACCGCCTGTAACCTTACCGGAAGCTGTTGCGGGGTCCCAAGTAAAGGTCATAGCTGTACCTGTATTCTGGTTGTAAACTTCAACAAGAGCGTTTGTTGCACCATTGGGAAGTGTAACGCGGAAGTTGGAGTAGTCGATCATCGCTCTTGTGCGGTAGTTGATGATCTGGGGAACGACTGTTGTACCCTTGGGCTGTGCGGAGAGGCCGTAGCCTGAACCTGCAACATAAAGCTTTGAGGGAACAGTTGCGTTCATATAGTACTCGCTGTTACCGGAGATCTCTGCACCTGTGAAGCTGAGACCCTCAATAGCCTTCTCAAGTCTTGACTTAGCTGCGTTGATCTCAACCTGAGTTGTGTCGGGCTTCTGAATCTGCTTGAAAGCCTCTTTGAAAGCTGAACGGTAAGTCTGAGCCTTTACGTCTGTCTCGTCAAGCTGACGGTTTGCAGTTCTTTCTGCGTTAAGAAGGGTACGAAGCTCTGCCTTATCGTATGTAATGAACTGGAGCAGGACAGGCATGAATGTATAAACATTTGTAGCATACATACCGCCGTCATAGTGAGTGGGAGCGTAAGAAATAAGTGTGTAAATTGTGCCGCTTTCGGGGAGTGCATTACCTGTGATGTTGTTGGAAACGTTAGAACCTCTTCCGTATGCAAGAGTAACGCTTGGATTCTGAACAGAAATAGTAGAAGAGCCTACTGTATTTGTGTTCCATGTATCATATGTATAGCTTGCATCACCGGCTTTGAAAGCAAACTGGAAGGGTGTATTGATATTATGCTGGGGAGTATAGTGTCTCCAGTAGTTGACAGAAACACCGAGGCTTGTAATTGTGCTGTTCTCTGCCTTATCAGCATAGATTGTAGCTACAGGTGACTTACCTGCCTCCTGGAAACGGGGGAACTCAGCGTGTGTTCTAATACGTGAGGGAGAACAGAAGTTCATACCGTAGGAGATATCCTTCTGTACGAAGCCCTCGTCCGCAGTACCTGTATAGTTGTAGTAACCTGCGGGAGCGTTAGTCCATGAGCCGAGGTCAGCATATGCACTATCGGTTGTTGTACGTGCTCTACCGTAAACGTTAGGACCTGTAACGGTCATAACATAGGTCTGAGTATTCCAGTAAGCATCGTTACTATCCATAAGGCCGCCGTAGTTACGTACATATACGTAGTGACCTGCGGGTGACTTGATATTGTCTACATAGCTGTATGCATACTGAACATAGTGAGTACCACCGAAGTCATACTCTACCTTGAACTCAGCTGCTGTACCTGCATTTGCAGTACCGCCTGTGATCTGCCATGTATATGTATTGGTAAGCTCGCCCGCTGTAACTGTAACACCGCTGAGATTGATACCTGACTGAGGTGTGATAGTTACATTAGTAGCGTTCTTATCAAGGTCAATAGTGACAGCAAGGTCGTTGGGGTACATAGCCTGTGTCTTGTGGTTGAGAGACTGGAGCTGGATTGTTGAACCATACTCCTGCTTTGCAATGCTGTTGTCTTCAGCACCGACATAGAGAACCTCGGGAACTGTGGGAGTACCGGAGATAACGTCATGCTCATAGTCTTCGCCCTCTTCAACCTGCATCTGTGCATAAGAAACAGACTGAGTTGTGTATGTACCGTCTTCCTTGATTGTGAAAACGCGGAGTGCGGGGTCTTCGTCAGCTGCGTGGTAAGCTTCGAGAGTAGCAGCCTTACAGTAACCCATTGTGATGCCGTTAGCATCAGTACCCATAAATGTATTTGTATGGTCGTGACCGAAGAAAGCACCTACATGGTTACCGACATCAAGCCAACCCTGATACTGGAAGTTGTTGATAGCAGCAGGGCAAGGACCCTCCTGCATAACACCTGTGATAGTGGGGTTGTTGGGGTCAAGAATGTAGTATCTGCTGCTCCAGTTACCTGTACCCTGGATTGCACCTGCTGTGCCGTTGGGAACCTCAACAAGAAGGTTATCATAAATCTCAGGAACGGGAATGTGCTGGAATGTAAGGGTGGGGACGGGATTGCCGTTGTTAAGAGTAGCGAGTCTTGCAGACTCGGATGCGTACCAAGCAATCTGGTCGTCCTTAACGTGGTCGTAGTCGTCGTTCGAGTCGTATGTACCCGAGTCAATCGGAAATACGCAGAATGCGACACGGGAACCGTCGTTGCTGTAAATCGGAATAGCACCTGTACCGACACCGGAGAGGCTGGGCTCATCGAAGTCGATAGCAAGGTTTGACATGCCGACATAGTAGTTGTACTGACTCTGCTTATCCCAAGCAGTGTTAACAATACTTCTGTCTTCATCGTCATGGTTACCGAAAGTGATAGCATAACGGACACCTGCATTGATAATGGGAGCCATGAACTGGCTTACACAGGTCTTGAACTCGCTTTCGTCCATACCGGACTCGACGTTATCACCTGTCATGACTACCATATCAGGATTGTACTTGGTCATTGCCTTAGCAATAAGAGCAAGTGTCGTTTCGTGTACTTCCGTATTTTCCTGGATGTCTGTGATCTGGATGAGTGTAAACTCGCCCTTCTCATCAAACTTAATTGATGTGTCATTGAATGCTGCACTTGACGAAATCGTCATCATCGGAACAAGACCGACGAGCATCATGACTGCCAGGATAGCGGAGAGTATGCGGGTAGATGTTTTTCTCACACTATATTCCTCCTTGCGAATAGAAATACAAATTCCGCAACAGCATACTCAGCTGATGAACATCAACCTGAGGCACTACCCTAAAATTAGAGATACTGCCACGTATGCTATTATAGGTATAACCATTCTATCACGCTGTCAAACGCTTGTCAATCTGTTATTTATTGTTTTTTATATTTATTATATATATAAGTTTTCGACATTTGTACACTTTCAACAAATATATAAGCCCTCCATTGAGCAAAGTGTCAAACGAGAAATTTATCCGCCTTAAACAAACAAAAAACGCTCGCATACAGCCTGAATAAGACTTATACGGAACGTTTTTGTTCTGATGAAGAATTAAGTTATGGATATTACTTCCTTCTTCAAGCGGATGCCGGTGTTCTTTTTGCTCTGACCCGACAGAATTTCACACCGTCATATCCTGTTAAATAAAAAGGAAAGCAAACCCCAAA
>JAZSEX010000050.1:0-3592 GCA_045531935.1 Acutalibacteraceae bacterium
TCTGTTGCATCGAGAGCAAGGTCGATTGACCATACTTCGTATGCGGGATCTTTGTCAGCGTATTCAACAACTTCGCCTGATTCATTATAAGAAATGACTGTTACCTTGGAGTTGCGTCTGTCAAAAGTCATTGTGCCGCCATCGGGACTGAGAATCTGAATTTTGGATGCTGCACCGTTGACTGTGAAATCATACCTGACAGTTGCGACTGAATATATACCATCGACATCATATGATACTGCTATTATATTAGATTTGTTTTCTTCAAGAGCAAGGCGGGACTTTTGAAGTGACTCTGCCGCATTGTCAACCGTTTTCTGATTTTCACCGGCCTCATCGTTGATGAGGTTTTTCTTTACTGCACTTGCACTATCATAGCTTGTGCTGTAGTTTGACCACGAAACCGGAGAATACATATCTTTATCAGGCAGCAGCGATTTGTAAGCATTCAGCTCTGCATTGAACAGAGTATAATCACAGTAACCAAGCTTTGTAAGGGCTGCTGTTGCCGCTACAAGCTCTTCGGTAACCGAATCAACTTCGTCCTGCCGTGAAGCAAGGACCTCCGACTGAGCGAGAATAGCTTTAGCCTCACGGAGTGCCGCACGGAATCTGTCAAGCGATGCCGATTTACAGTCAGATTTATCAGCTAAGTCTGACTGAGTAACTGCTGCTCTGAGTGATTTAAGGTCAGCAAGATTGCTATCAGTATTTTCCGCATCAACAGTAATAGTTGCGTTTATAATATCCCATACCATATCGTACTTTGTTTCGGTATCATCACCGTACATACAGTATCCTTTATATTGGGGCTCGACTTCATTTGTTACCTGCGGTGTTTTTTCGTTGAAATAATCCGAATTATGTGCCCCGGCTACTGCCGTAAAGAACGAAACACCACCTGATTTATTCTGAGTAACGATTGACTCGACAGGAATAAAGACAGCAGATGTGCCCAAGGCATCGTCAGCAACAGTAAGGTTAAACGTCATAAGCGGCTGATAAACATTGAGCACAGGGTAATAAAAAGCATATTCTTTTTCACTATCCATCTTGTAACCTGCACCAAATCTGTAAACATTGTATTTGAAATTACCGTTTTTATCCAATATATCCGTATTGTTTTTATTGTACCAATTTTCGGCATTCGTGCCGGCACCCTTCCACGCATTCGGCAACACTGCTTTGAGACCGAGATAAGCATTATGATTTGTCTGCGAACTTAAACAGTCAAGAGCCTGATTCATATAGACCGGCTTTTCAAATGTGCCTATACCTGTACTGTACGATTCATCAAAATTTGTAACAGGAGGCATACCGTTTTCAATAGAGACTTTGCTGGATAGGTTAGTTGCTTTCATCGGATATGTTTTATAAGACTGGTCAGTAGGTAAAAGCCATGCATTGTGGTATGCAGGAGTAAGCTGAACGCCACAGCAATGGAAATTTGTCTGTGCCCAGACCTCAACACGGATAACATCGCCGGGCTTTACGGCAACATCATTGGTATTGTTACTCGAAACTTCATCGGGGAGCAGTTCATAGCTTCCGTCAGAAGTATTAACTTTATATATTTTAAAACCTATTTTTACTTTATAGGGATTATTTTCGGGGTCATGATTAAAGCACTGCTCTTCAGTAAGTGTAGGAACCTTCTGGTCAAGCTGAATAAGATTTTCTGCGGTTGCACTAACGCAAACCGTGCTAAGCACAACTGTAACAGCAATAATAGTTGCCGACAGTTTTTTCAAAAAATTCATTTGCTTTTCCTCCTTTGTGTTCTACCGTTTTAAATAAACACGGCGGCCAAAGAATAGATCCTGTTGGTCTCAGTTTAGGAAAGCGCCCCAAGACGCAAGGTCTTGGGGCGCGGAGTTTAGTTTGGAGAAACTACAGTTAATTAGCCGATTGTAACAACTACATTACCTGAGGACTCAGTTGCCCAACCTGTGGGTGCCTTGACCTTGAGGTTGATATTCTGAGACTTGGAGAAGACTCTTGTGATAGTCCATGTGAGTGTACCGTCACCGTTGTCAACTGCCTTAGACTTTGTATAAGTAGATGTACCGCCGTCAGCAAATACGAACTGTACCTTGAGTGCATTAGCGTCTGTAACAGCCTTGAATGTGATAACCTCACCCTTAGCTGCTGTAACTTCTGTTGCATCTACGAAATTACCAACAGTTGCTGTGAATGCTTCTGCTGTTGTGTCGTACTCATCGTACTCTACTGTGAATGCATACTTCTCAGTATCCCATGTATAGTCGTACTTTGCACGAACCTGGTAATCTGTTGCATCGAGAGCAAGGTCGATTGACCATACTTCGTATGCGGGATCTTCGTTAGCGTAATCAACAACTTCGCCAGCCTCGTTGTAGGAAACGATTGTAACTCTGGAGCTACGTCTGTCGAATGTCATTGTGCCGCCGTCAGGACCGATAACCTGAATCTTGGAAGCTGCACCGTTTACTTTGAAATTATATGTGAGTGTAGACTTTGTGCAAGCACCTGTGTTATCGTAAGCAACTTCTGTAACGTTAGCCTTGTTCTCCTTGAGGCCTTCGTATGCTGCAACAAGAGCTGCTGCTGCGTCGTCGATTGCCTTCTGGTTTACGCCTGCTTCGTCAGCGAGGAGATCACGAGCGATAGCTTCTGCTGCTGCCTTAGCATCTGCATAAGCCTTCCAGGACTTAGCTGTGTACTCACCCTCACCAAGTGCGGGAACAAGTGCAAGAGCTTCATCAAGAGCTGTGTAATCAGCTGCTTCGAGAGAATCAAGAGCTGCGATAGCATCGTTGATAGCCTTAGCCATTGCGTCAACCTCAGCCTGCTTTGTGATGTCAAGGTCTGTAACAACTGCTGCTACAGCGTCGTTAACAGCCTTAACAGAAGCTGATGTGTACTTAGTTGCGTCGATAGCTGCTGCTGCTGCCTTAGCTGCATCAACTGCTGTGTAATCAGCTGCCTTGTACTCAAGAGCACCGATAGCTGCGTTGATAGCGTCAGCCATTGCGTCTACTTCAGCCTGCTTTGTGATGTCAAGACCTTCAACAACTGCTGCTACTGCATCTGTAACTGCCTTGTATGAATCATCTGTGTAGAGTGTTGCGTCGATAGCTGCTGCAGCTTCCTTAGCTGCATCAACTGCTGAGTAGTCAGCTGCCTTGTAAACAAGAACAACTGCGTTGAGAGCTGCTGCTGCCTCGTCGATATCTGCCTGAGCTTCCTCGGAGTACTCTGTGCCGCGAGCGATAGCCTTAGCTGCGTTGTAAGCTGCCTCGTAATCTGCCCAGTTAGCGTAGAGATCCTTATCTGCAAGCTTTGCCTCGTATGCTGCGATAGCTGCATCGAGAGCTGTGTAGTCACAGTAAACAGTTTCCTTCTCCTGAACACCTGCGATAGCTGCAAGGAGAGCTGTCTCTGCTGCGTCTACATCTTCCTGTGTTGCGTTGGGATTCTCAAGTACGAGCTGTGCTGCTGCAAGAGCTGCCTCGTATGCTGCATAGTCCTCTGCATCGTAGTACTCTGCTGTGTACTCGGGTGTAAGAGCGATAGCTGCATCGAGAGCTGTGTAATCACATGCGCCAAGAGG
>JAZSEX010000063.1:0-16028 GCA_045531935.1 Acutalibacteraceae bacterium
AGCAGCCTGAAGCATATATCTGCCGAATGAAAGAACACCTGAAAGAACGACAAGCATAAGGGGCTTGCAGGTGAATATTCTCTTGAGTGTTGATGTTTCACCGGGAGCCTTTTTCTTTGCATCGGGAATCTGTATTCTTTCCTTGATTTTAAATGAAGAAATCGAGAAAAGAGGCATACCGATAACAGCCATTGATATAGCCATAACAGCATATTTAACGATGTTAGCCTGCTCGATATCCATATCGGCAACAAAGTAACCGACAATAATCGGCAGAGCAACCGTAACAGCCGAGCCGATACCGCCTACTGTCTTACCGTAAGAGATGATGTTACCTCTCTCCTTGGGGTTGGGAGTCATAACGTTTGGCATACTCCAGAAAGGAACGTCACTGGCGGTATAAATCATACCCCATGCAACGTATACCACCGAAACAAAAACGTAAAGCCATATTGACTGATTCTTTGTGTCAAAACCGGGGTTTACAAACATAAGTATTGTAAGTGCGGCAATCGGAATTGCAGTCCATACGGGATAGGGCTTCATTCTGCCTTTCTTGGTAGAATGTCTGTCCATAATCATACCCATCATCGGGTCGTTGATTGCGTCCCATACACGTGCGAGAAGCATAAGCATGATAACGAAAACCGCATCAAGCATAAGTACATTCATATAGTAGTCTGTTATATAGCTGGACATACAGCTGTAAACAAGACCCTGTCCCAGAGCAGCTATTGCATAAGCTTTCACTTCGCCCTTAGGCACATATTTTTTCATTTCTTTTGTGGTGTTTGCCATAATTAACCTCCGTATCTTTAGGCTGTTTAATTATAATATCATAACTAAAATATTTTTTCAATTAATTTTATTAATGTGAGCAGAGAAAAAAGTATGCTCTTTTTGTGCCTTTTAACAACAAAAACCGCTTTAACTGACAAATTCGAGTCAATCAAAGCGGTATGAAATTAACCAAAGAGTCCGGTTATAAAACCAATTATCATTTCAAAGAACATTACTACAGCCTCAAGCAGAGTAACAAATAGACTCGGCTCCTCAGTCGGATTATCAGGAGCTTCATCACCCGAGTTATCAGGTTGCTCAGTCTCACCGTTATCAGGCTCATCAGGTGTAAGCACACCGCCTGCCGCAACATACATCTCAAGTGCCTCTGCAACCTCTCTTACAGCAAGCCTTCTGTAAACGGAAACCTGAACGTCGGAAGTATTCCTGCTGTGATAATAGAGGTATTTGCCCTCTACAATCTCAGGGTCAATGCCGTATTTTTCAGCTGAACTACGCTCAATCTTTACGGAATCCTCGGTCGGAGGCTCATCAACAAGCTTGCTTGCCTGCTTATAAATTGCTCTGATAAGTACGTCTTCGGGCTGATTTTTAAATCCGCCGAGGTTTTCAAAAGCAATTCGGATAACATCGTTATTAGCACCATTCTGAACAGCTCGTGACCATATTACGTTTTTGAGAGCTATCGTATAGTTATCAACGTCAAAGCCCTCAAACTGCTGTTCGAGCTTCGCAACAACCACGTCGTAAAAGCGCGCCTTGGTAAAGCCGTGCTGAAGTGCAAGAAAACCTTCGGGTGATTCCTGTGCAAGCCTTTTCCATTCAGAATTGAAATTTTCGCCGTATGTATTTTCGTCGAGCTCGTATGCAGCCTTCAGCCTTTCGCCCGTTGTCACACCCTTACCGGAAGAAATACACCAGTTAAAAAATGTTTTGGGTACGTCGAAACGGCTTGAAAACTGATATGCACCGTAGGAAACTCCGCCGTAATCTCCGCCACCCGAAATCGTGTCAGGTCTGCCGTTTGATTCGTACTTTGCCGACAGACTGCCCAGCTGCATATCCTCGTCAGCACTGTTGAGCATTATCCGATAATCCTCACTCAGTCCGTTAAGTACGTATCTGCCTGTAAATGCGCTTGCACCGACCGTAAGAGCTGAAAGCAAGAGCGACAATGCAAGCAGTACCGCCATAATTTTTTTCATTTTCCAATCACTCCTTTACGTTTCATTTTACATCCTGCAGCATTATTTTGTCAACCGAAACGCAGTGAATTGCTATGTTAAATTAAGGTAAAACACTGTAATAATACAATAAAAAAATCACAACTCAATTAATTTTTCACTTGAAAAAAAGTTGATTTTGGTGTAGAATAGTGTAAGAATAGGCGAAATATCGACCCAAACTACTACTTTTCACACCACCACAAGGGAGGTCTTATTTTGACTGCAGATTTACATTGTCACACCAAACTGTCAGACGGCTCGATAGGTATTAACGACCTTATAATTCTTGCCAAAAACAAAGGAATCGAAACTATTGCAATCACCGACCACGACTGCCTTGCCGGCACTGTCCGAGGCAAAGTTATCGGTGAGCGTTACGGCGTAAACGTAATTGCAGGCGTTGAGATTTCGGCACTCGACAAAGAGCTCGGCAAAGAGGTACACATTCTTTGCTATCAGCCCGACAGTGCAGACAGGCTTGAGGGACTCTGCCGTAGCAATTCATTTCTGCGTAAGAGAGCAAGCCAGTATCTCATCATCAAGGCTTCCAAGCGTTACCCGATCACTTCCGACCTTGTGCTCAAGTGTGCAACGGGCTCAACAAACGTATACAAACAACATATTATGCACGCTCTTATGGAGTGCGGTATCACTACCGAGGTTTACGGTGATATTTACCGCGAGCTTTTCTCACCTGAGAGCAGTGACAACATAATCGTACAGCCTGATTTTCCCGACCCGAGAGAAATTGTAAAACAGGTCAAGGCAGCAGGCGGTATTGCCGTGCTCTCTCACCCTGCTCACACAGGCTGCACCGATATTATCGATGACCTTGTAAAGGTCGGTCTTGACGGTATCGAGGTATGGCATCCCTGCCACAGCGAAAGTGACGTCGAGGAGCTTAGCAAAATCGCAAAGAAGAGCGGCCTTATTATGACAGGCGGCAGTGATTTCCACGGTATGTACTCCCCTACCGCAGTAGGCTTGGCAGGTATCGAAATACCTCAGCAGCACCTCAATACATTCCTCAGCTACAAGGCAAAGCAGAAGCGACTTGCCAAAAAAACTGCAACGGAATAAGGAGAAATTTTTATGCATGACGACAGCGATGTAAAAATCTTCAAAGCACCGACAGCGGACAACGACACAAGTGACCTGTTTGCCGTTGCGGAAGAAATAAAGCGTAATATTCTCAACGGCAATTCCGACAAGGCAAAGGCACTCGGCAAGGAGCTTGCCTCCCTTTCACCCGAAAGCGAAAACCTTATAAATGAGCTGACCGAAACACTTGACGCTGAAATAAAGAATCAGTGCAGATTGCTTATGGTATTCAGTGCAGAATACACTCTGCTCAGCGAGCTCAAGCCCATACTTGCAACAGCCGCCAACGAGTCACTTTACGACGGACTCAAAAAAGATGCACCCGAATTTTACGACAGTATTTCAAACGGTGCGGCAATGAGCTTTTATTACCTTGCAGTTAAGCAGCGTGACGTGATAAAGTCAGTCGGTGAGAATTTTGCAATGCTCTGCAATGCAAAAGGTAACAAAACAGTCAGCGAGCTCGGCTCAAAGATATTCCTTACCACCTGTAAGCATGTTGTAGGCGTTGTCGAAAAATACGGTTTTGAAAAATAAAAAAATCAAGGCTTGTGCGGAAAGCAAAACCGTACAAGCCTTTGTTATTTGTTGTCAGATTAATCTTTTTTACAGAGAATCTTACCGCAGAGAGCGGAAACAATCGAAGCAAAAACCATATCCGCACCTAAAATACCAATAAGGTCGGTTACAAAAGGTTTGCCTGCTTCAGGATGCCATACAAATGTTATGCCGTCATCTGTTACATAGTGGAATACAAAATAATTGATAATAAAAACTATTACAGCAACAATAAGACAAGCGACAGAAAGCTTATAAAAACGCTTTCTCATTTTTTCCATATCCATTTTATTCACCACCCTATATTTATTTTTTCTTGCACTCAAAGCAAAGCCAATCATTTTTGTTGTGACGGGCTATTACTTCAAAACCGTTTTTCTCGAATGCTTCGAGGACTTCAGGCTCACGGGGTTTGATAATACCCGATGCGATAAACACGCCGCCATCAGCAAGAAACTCACCTACCTGAGAGGAGAAAAGTATAATTATATCGGCAACAATATTTGCCGCAATAACCTGGAATTTGCCGCTGACCTTATCGGTAAGGTTGCCCTTGTGAACAACGTATTTCGGCTCTGTAAAGCCGTTTATCTCGCCGTTTTCGCGTGCGGTTTTAACTGCCAGAGCATCGATATCGACACCTACTGCAGACTTTGCACCGAGGAGAAGCGAAGCAACGCTGAGGATACCGCTGCCGCAACCGACGTCGAGCATATCTGTTTCGGGTGTGATGTATGGCTCAAGAGCCTCAAGGCAAAGACGGGTTGTTTCGTGAGTACCCGAGCCGAAAGCAAGACCCGGCTCGATTGAAAGAACAGCTCTGCCGTTCGCATCGTAATCATCAATCCAGAGAGGACGTATAAGCAGACGCTCACCAATCTCCATAGGCTTGAAGTATGCTTTCCAGTTGTTCTCCCAGTCTTCGTTTCTGCATATATTTGTATTCATTTCGTATGCGATTTTTTCAGCTGCAAAACGCTCTGTAAGGAACGCAGTAGCCTCGGCAGGATTATCCTCGGGAGAAATGTAAATATGTATAAGACCCTTTGTTCTGTCCTTTGCCAGCAGGTCTTCATCTATAAGGTCGATACCTGCAATCTCAAAAGCCTCCTGCTCGAGTGTGCGGTAATCCTCAATATAAACACCGGGTACAAGCACCTGAGCGATTGCCGCCGCTTTATCGATATCGTCACTGCTGACGGTTATAATAATTTCTGTCCAATCCATTTTTATACCTCAATATCTGTTATGTACGTCTTCCGCAAAGCAGAGCAGGTCTTTAACCTCAAGCACCGTACCGTCGTCAAGAATACATCTGCCGTTCATTCTGCCGAAAACCTGATGCTGGTCGGTGACGATAAACTTGACGTCAATCTTTGCCGCGCGGTCAATAATCGGGTCAAAGGTCATTTCAAACCTGCCGTCACTCGAAGTAAACGTCCACTGGTCTGTATAGCCCGTATCGGGAATATTGAAAGCTATTTCGTCGAGCTTATGAGCCTTGCCGTCGTAGAAAATTACGTTTTCGGTTGCGGCACTGTCATCAGCAAAACCGTAGCCGATATTGAAACCGAAGGGCTTGCCGTTTATAACGCCGTTGCCCGAGCCCCAGTACCATGTATTATCGTAAGTCCATACTCCCCTGCCCCAGTCAAGTGTACCGAAATCGGTTTCGGGGTCAAGCTCATAGACTCTGCCGTCGTATTCAACTGTACCGCTTGCACGCATACAGTTGATTTTCTGATTATAGTAGAAAGCTTTTTTGTCTTCTTTCCACGGCTTTACGAGCACCATTGAATCCATAGGCGGCTCTTCGAGAAGAATGTCGCATTTGAAGGGCTTACCGAGTCTGAAATCCTTGAATTTACAGACGATTCTGCGCTTGCCGGGAGACTTGATATACTCAAGGCTGAGCCTTCTGTCAAAATATGAAACGTCACCTTTTTCGGATGTAGCGGGCATCTTAAGGCTGCCCATAGGGAAAGCGTTGAGGATGGTTTCGGTGTGCTCAAACGGCACTTTGAAATCGAGCAGAGATACGCTCTGCAGACCGATATAGCCATCATCAGAAACAGTGAAAGCAAAGCCTGCCTGCTCCTTGTTAGAGATTACAAGATAGTAGTCCCACTCCTTGATACGGAATGCGGGAGCTTTTATTGCACTACGGTCGTAAACCTGAAGCATCTTACGTGACCAGCCCGGCTCAACGGGAGCACCCTTGGAGTTAAGAAGCGGACCGACCTTTGTTATTTCGTGGTTTCGCTGTGACATTACGACACCTCCGTTTTATTTATTAAAACAGCTTTGTTTCGCTTGTTACGTCTACTCTTCCGTGGTTGTAGAAAGCACGGTTATCAAGTGCCCACTGACGGGTTGAGAAGCTGCCTGTATCAACGCCGGAAACAGCATTATTGACCTCAACTATACGTGCATCAAGTCTGTCGAGAGCGGAGAGAATATCAGCCTCGATAAACAGCGGACGCACAGCCGCACCGAACTCGGGATCACCGTGGTGAGAGATAAGCATATGCTCGAGAAGCACAGCCTTATCGTGAGATATGCCAAGACGCTCTGCCGTTTTATCGACAAGAATTGCACCCTTTACCAGGTGACCTAAAAGAGTACCCTCGACACTGTAGCCCGAAGCGATACCTGTTTCGCCTGCGATAAGCTCGTCAAGCTTTGCGATATCGTGAAGCATTGCACCGCCTAGAAGCAGGTCGGAATCGACAAAGGGATATATCTTACACACGCTCTGTGCAAGCCTTACTATTGAAAGCGTATGCTGAAGCAGACCGCTTCGCATAGCGTGATGAAGCTTGAAAGCGGCAGGATAATAAAGAAGCTTCTCTTTATTTTCGTTAAGAATTGTTTTTACGAGCAGTGAAATTTCACTGTCCGAAAAGCTATCTGCAACACGAATAAGCTCGTTAAACATATCGTCGCCCGTATATACGGCCGAAGAAACGAAATCCTCAATTCTGACGTCGTCGGTCTCGTTGACCTTGCGTATGCGGTCGATACGAAGCTGATCGGCATCATTGAATTTTGTAATAGTACCCTGCACCTTTATAAGAGAATTAGCTTCGAAAAAGCCGTGGAGATTTTCGTCATACTTCCAGAGCTTTGCGTTTATTTCGCCGCTTTTGTCGCTGAGAATAAAATCGAGATAAGGCTCGCCGTTTTTATTCAGCTTACGCTCACAGCTTTTTACAAGGCAGTAACCGGTATGTGTACCGGATTTTTCATGATAAGTAAAGTTCAAAACATAACACTCCTATTTTATTCTGACTTAATTATACATTGAATTTTTAAAATTTACAACCTGACCGAAAGAAAATTCACTATATATTAAGAAATTCTCATATTTTTTTGCTTATAATATAGATAAAATAAAAAAATATGTTATAATTGAGTATTATTACCCTTCTTAAGAAAGGATAAGTGAACATCAGCTATGGAATACAAATTCAATTTATCTCAGCCGATAAACGGACTCAAATTCTGCTCGGTTGACACAAAATCAAATTTCAAGGTAGCTATTCTTACAGCAAGCTTTGCTCTGCCGCTGGGCTCCGACACAGCAGCTAACGCACTGCTTCCGGGTCTGCTCAAGCGCACCTGCAAAAAATATCCGACCATCACACAGATGAACAGACATCTTGCCTCACTCTACGGTGCAATGGTAAGCGGAAGCGTAGGTAAAGACGGTGAAAGCCAGATAATAACACTTCGTGTTACCGTACTTGAAGACAGATTCTCACTTTCAGAAGAGAAAATTTCATCAGCAGCCGCAGACCTTCTGCTCGACCTCATATTCGAGCCTAACCTTGTCGACGGCAAATTTGCAGAAGAAGATATTGAGCGTGAAAAGCGCCTTATGATTGAGCAAATTGAAAGCGAGCTCAACGATAAGAGATACTACGCACTCAAGCGCTGTACAGAAATAATGTGCGAAAATGAGGTTTACTCAAAAAGCCGTTGGGGCGAAATTGAAGATATAAAAGCCCTCGACTCCGCAAGACTTATTAAAGCGTGGAAAAATATGCTTTCATCCGCAGTTGTATACATCGGTGTTACAGGCAGTATGAATGCAGATATAATCCGTCGCCGTTTTGAGCAGAAGTTTGAAGATATTGACCGCTCAAGACTTGCCGAGCTTCATACAGAGTTTATTACAAGTGCATACGAGGTAAACAAGGTACGTGAAGAGATGCCCGTAAAGCAGGGAAAGCTTGTACTCGGTATGCGTGCAGGTATGACAGACGCTGACGATAATTACGTTGCAATCAAGGTTATGTGCGATATTTTCGGCGGCGGTGTTTACTCAAAGCTTTTCAACAACGTACGTGAAAAGATGAGCCTTTGCTACTACTGCTCTGCAGGCTTCAACAGAAGCAAGGGGCTTATTATGGTACAAAGCGGCATCGAAAACGAAAACGAGCAGAAAGCAACAGACGCAATTCTCGCTCAGCTTGAAGATATACAGAAGGGCAACTTCACCGACGATGAACTTAATGCATCAATCAAGGGTCTTACAAGCCTTGCACTCGGTGTATGTGACACACCCGAGGGAATCGACCGTTGGTACGGCGGACAGATGCTTGACAGCGACGTCATAACACCCGAAGAGTACGCAAAGCAGATTTCCGAAATCACACGTGAGCAGGTAATTGCCGCCGCTCAGTGCGTAACGCTCGACACGGTATATATGCTCGCAGGTAACGGCGACGCAGAAGGCGAAGAAGAATAAGAAGGGAGAGGTGAGATAATATGAAGATAAACGAAATCAGAAACAAGCTGCTTGATGAAAAATGTTACCACATAGTTCATCCGACAGGTCTCAACATCTACGTTATGCCCAAGCCCGGTTATTCGGGCACATACGCTGTTTTCGGCACAAACTACGGCTCTATTGACACAAAGATTCTCAATAAAAACGGTGAGACCGCAGATATACCCGAGGGTACGGCTCACTTCCTTGAGCACAAGCTGTTTGAAAGCGAGGACCTTGACGCATTTGCAAGATATGCAAAGACCGGTGCAAACGCCAACGCATACACCTCCTTTGACACGACCTGCTACCTTTTCTCCTGCACGGGCGATTTTGCGGCTTCGCTGAGAATTCTGCTCGACTTCGTACAGTCGCCGTATTTTACCGAGCAGACCGTTGCAAAAGAGCAGGGTATCATCGGTCAGGAAATTACGATGTATAAGGACGTTGCCGACTGGGAGGTGCTGTTCAACCTCCTCAAAGCACTATACCACAGCCACCCCGTAAGAATCGATATTGCAGGTACGGTTGAATCTATAGCAGAGATTACAGCCGAAACACTTTACGACTGCTACAACAACTTCTACAACCTCAACAATATGGTGCTTGCCATTGCAGGTAACGTCAACGTTGACGAAATTGTAAGTATCTGTGACGAGATGCTCAGACCTTGTGACGAATTCAGATTCAAGCGTGAGCCTCACGACGAGCCCGAAAATATTGTACAGGATTATATTGAAGAAAAGCTTTCTGTTGCCGCACCGATATTCTCACTCGGATTCAAAGAAAGCTACGGCTTGCCAAAGCGTACGCTTAAACAAAAAATTGCAAACGACATACTGCTTGAAATGCTTGCAGGCACAACATCCGAGCTTTACAACAGCCTGCTTGAGCAGCAGCTGATTAACACAAGTTTCGGCTTTGAGCAGTTTACGGGCTTCGGCTATGCCGCTACAATTTTCAACGGTGAAAGCAAAAATCCCAAAGAGGTTGCAAAGCAGATAACAGCTCAGATTGAAAAAATCCGCAAAAACGGTATCGACCCGGAAGCTTTTGAGCGTATCCGCCGTAAGCTTTACGGCAGAGCTGTTATGAGCTTCAACGATATTGACGAAATTGCAAACGACCTTGTAGGTGCACACTTTGACGGTGTAGGCGTATTTGACGATATCGAGATTTACCGCACGGTAACCATTGAGGACGTAACCGAAGTGCTTAACAGCACAATGCGACCTGATTATGCCGCACTGTCGGTAATCAATCCTATTGAATAAATCCTTTAAGGAAGTGAAAACAGATGGATTCAACAACCGTATATTTTTCTGCCTTTGACAAAGGCTTTGAGGTAAGCTCGATTCTTGCCGAGTTTAACCTTTTCGGCAACCCAGTAACAATCCGCTGGTATGGGGCAATTATTGCATTCGGCTTTTTGCTCGCCGTACTCTGGGGCGGCAGAATGGCGTACAAATGGAAGATGAGCATTGATAAAATGATTGACGTGCTCATCTACGGCACGTTTGCCGCAATCATAGGTGCAAGACTTTACTACGTCATTTTCCGTTGGGATTATTACTCGTCACATCTCGGCGAAATAATTCAGATATGGAACGGCGGTCTTGCAATTTACGGCGGTATTATCGGCGGTATAATTGCCGCATTCATCACTTGCCGCTTCAACAAGCTCAATTTCTTCAACCTGCTTGACTGTGCAGGTATGAGCCTTCTTATCGGTCAGGGCATAGGCAGATGGGGCAACTTTGCAAACCAGGAAGCTTTCGGTTCAAACACCGATATGCCCTGGGGCATGATAAGCGAAAAAACCACACTTTACCTCGTTGACCACAAGGATGAGCTTGAAGCACTCGGTATGACGGTTGACCCGTACTCACCCGTACACCCGACATTCCTTTACGAGTCACTCTGGTGCATAGGCAGTTTCCTTATTCTGCTTGTAATTTACAAAAAGTTCCGCAAATTCAGCGGTCAGCTCTTCCTCACCTACGGTGTGCTTTACGGCACAGGCAGAACAATTATTGAGGGCTTCCGTACAGACAGCCTTTATATCGGTGACACAACGCTTCGTGTATCGCAGGTACTTTCAGCCGTTGTCGTTCTCCTTTTCCTTGCGGCACTTATATTTATGCTCATCAAGGTAAAGAAGAATCCCAAGCCCATCGAGGGTGTTGATTTCTTCCCTGAGCCTACACCGAAAAAAGAAAAGAAAAAGAACGCTGACAAAAACGCAATGAGAGACCTCGCTCAGAAGAGAGCGGAAAAGTTTGAAACCGAAACGGAAACCACAGAAGAAAATAAAACAACGGCTGATTAAACCTCAGCCGTTGAAACCACTTTTTCTGCTATTAATTTTATATCATCTTTTGTAGTAAGCTCGCAGATTTCACGCCGCAGTGAAGCGGCACCGCGTATACCTTTCATATACCATGCGGCGTGCTTGCGTGCTTCAAGCATACCTACTTTTTCACCCTTGTATTCACACAGCAGGTCGATATGCCTTAGCATAACCTCCATACGGTACTCAACGGGAGGCTCCGGAATAACTTCACCTTTTTCAAGGTAAGCATTGATCTGATCGAATACCCACGGTCTGCCGAGAGCACCTCTGCCGACCATAACGGCTTCACAGCCCGTTGCGTCAAGAAGTTTCTTTGCAGTTATTCCGTCGGTAACGTCACCGTTTGCGATAACGGGAATTGACACAGCCTGTCTGACGTCGGATATATACTCGGGTCTGACGGGCGGCGAATACATCTGCACCTTTGTTCTGCCGTGCACTGTAAGTGCCGCGGCACCTGCCGACTCACAGCGTTTTGCAAGGTCGACACAGTTTATATTCTCATCATCCCAGCCGATACGCATTTTGACGGTAACGGGGATATCAACAGCTTTTACCACCGATTCAACTATTTTTTTAGCAAGCTCGGGCTGTTTCATAAGTGCCGAGCCACCGCCGTTACCTGCAATTTTAGGAGCAGGACAACCCATATTTATATCGATTACATCGGGCTTGAAATCCAGCGTTTTCATTGCGGCTTTAGCCATAAACTCGGGGTCATCACCAAAAAGCTGAGCCGCCGCAGGACGCTCAATATCAGATATTTTAAGTAAAGACTGCGACTTGCGGTCGCACATGCAAAGCCCCTTCGCACTTACCATTTCGGTTACGGTATAACCTGCACCGAACTCTGAACATATTTCACGGAAAGCTCTGTCCGCAACGCCTGCCATAGGTGCAAGTGCCGCACTGCCCTTCCAAACAACGTTTTTAATCTGCAAATCAAATCACCGACAGGTATTTTAACATAACTTAACTTTTAAGTCAACGAGAGGAGAAAAGCATAATGAGGCTGATGGTTATTGACGGAAACAGCATACTCAACCGTGCTTTTTACGGAATCAAATTACTTACCACCAAGGACGGTAAATTCACCAACGGAATATACGGCTTTATGACAATACTGCTCAGGCTCACCGATGAGGTAAAGCCCGATGCGGTTGCGATTGCTTTTGACGTAAAAGCACCGACATTCCGCCATAAGATGTATGACGGCTACAAGGCACAGCGAAAAGGTATGCCGCCCGAGCTGGCACAGCAGATGCCGACTCTTAAAGTTTTACTCAAGGCACTCGGATACAAGCTGCTCGAATGTGAGGGTTGGGAAGCTGACGATATACTCGGCACGCTCGCTTCAGCCTGCAAGGACGGTGACGAATGCTTTATCGCAACCGGTGACCGCGACAGCCTTCAGCTCGTCGACAGCAAGGTAAACGTACTGCTCACCGCAACAAAAATGGGTAAGCCCCAGACTATAAGATACGACGAAGCTGAAGTTTTCAACAAATACGGCGTCACTCCCCCGCAGCTTATTGATATCAAGGCACTTATGGGTGACAGCTCGGATAACATCCCGGGTGTTGCAGGCATCGGTGAAAAAACTGCGGGTGACCTTATTGCACGCTTTGAAAGTATAGATAAAATTTACAGCGAAATTGAATCGCTCGACATAAAAGAATCCGTAAGAAAAAAACTGATTGACGGCAAGGATATGGCATTCTTAAGCCGCACGCTCGGAACAATCAGCCGTGAAGCACCTATTGACACAGATTACTCGGCTTACGTAAAGGATGAGCCGAATGCGTTTGAATCGGTAAAAACACTCACCGAGCTTGAAATGTTCAGTATGATCGAAAAGCTTCATCTTGACCCGAAATGTGCACCCGTAGCGGAGATTTCAAAGCCGAAAGAGAAATTCTCCTGCGTTGAATGCGACAATATCGGTGCACTTACGCAAGCAATAAAAGCTGACGGCAAGGCATATTTCACACTTAACGAAGCCGCAGGTGAAGTTGAGGGAATTTATATCCGCTCAGGCTCACAGGTCACTCACCTCTCCTCTCTAAACTTCTGCTTTATGAGCTTTATTGAAGAGATTTTTGAGGATGAAAGTATAGAAAAAATCACAGATGACAGCAAATCGGCTTTCTCATTTGCAATATCAAGCGGAATAAGCCTTAAAAACGTCACATTTGATACACAGCTTGCAGGATATATACTCAATCCGTCATCCAACAGCTATGCGGCAAGCAGACTGGCTATGGAATACGGTGTAGGCTTACCGCAGGATGAAGACGAAAACGGCAATGACGTTGCCGCGTGGTTACTTCCCGAGCTCGAAAACGTGCTCACTGAAAAGCTTAAAGAAAACGGTCAGCTTGAATTACTGCGTGAAACCGAAATACCTCTTGCTCAGGTGCTTGCGGATATGGAGCTTACGGGCTTTGAGGTTGACAGAAACGGTATAGCTGAATTCGGCAAGGTGCTTGAAGCTGATATAAATAAAATATCAGAAGAGATTTACGAAGAGGTCGGCTACACTTTCAACCTTAACTCACCGAAGCAGCTCGGTGAAGCACTGTTTGAAAAGCTTGCACTGCCTAAAGGAAAAAAGACAAAGAGCGGCTGGTCAACCAACGCCGATATACTTGAAAAGCTTGCACCCGAATACCCCGTAGTAGAGAAGATTCTGCTTTACCGCACGTGGTCAAAGCTTAAATCCACCTACTGCGAAGGTCTTATAAAAGCTATCGGTCACGACGGCAGAATTCACTCCACACTCAACCAGACCGAAACAAGGACTGGCAGAATTTCATCAACCGAGCCTAATCTGCAGAATATTCCCGTAAGAAGTGAGCTTGGCAGAGAGATGCGCAAATTCTTCCGTGCAAAAAACGGCTGTGTGCTCGTCGACGCCGACTACTCACAGATTGAGCTGAGAGTGCTGGCACATATTGCCGATGATAAAAATATGATTGACGGCTTCAACAGCGGCGACGATATTCACGCAATTACGGCATCACAGGTATTCAATATGCCGTTGCAGATGGTGACTCCGCTGATGAGAAGCCGAGCAAAGGCAGTTAATTTCGGTATTGTTTACGGTATCGGTGCATTTTCACTCGCACAGAATATAGGTGTAACAAGAGCGGAAGCCGACGCATATATCAAAGGCTACCTCAGACACTATGACGGTGTTAACAGCTATATGGAAAAAACTGTTGAAACCGCAAAAGAGGCAGGCTACGTACAGACTCTTTTCAACCGCCGCAGATATCTACCCGAGCTGACCTCGGGCAACGGTATGCTCCGTGCATTCGGTGAAAGAGTTGCACGTAATATGCCTATTCAGGGCACAGCCGCAGATATAATAAAGATTGCAATGGTAAGAGTATATGCCCGACTCAAGGCTGAAAAGCTCAACGCAAAGCTGATTATGCAGGTGCACGATGAGCTTATAATAGAGGCAAGCGAAGCCGAAAAAGACAAGGTCAGCACATTACTAAAAGAAGAAATGGAAAACGCCGTACAGATGAAAGTAAAAATGCTCGCAGACGTTAACTGCGGCAAAACCTGGTACGACGCAAAAGGATGAAAAAAATGGAACTTAAAGAAATAACACTTCAGGCTAAAGAAGCCGCAACCGAGCTTATTGAAAGATCGGGCATAAAAAAAGGACAGATCATGGTAATAGGCTGCTCTACAAGCGAGATTCAGGGCTATGATCTCGGCTCGCACTCGGGTCCCGAGGTTGGCAAGGCTGTACTTGAGGGCATACTGCCCGTAGCAAAAGAGCACGGTATTTACCTTGCCGCACAGTGCTGTGAGCATATAAACAGAGCCATAATTATAGAAGAAGAGGCTATGGAAAAATACCGCCTTGAGCAGGTAAATGCCGTACCTCAGCCCAAAGCAGGCGGCTCGTTTGCAACCGCACTTTACGGTGCACTTGAAAGCCCCGTTGCGGTTGAAGACGTAAAGGCACACGCAGGACTTGACATAGGCGGTGTACTTATAGGTATGCACCTTAAAGAGGTTGCCGTGCCGATGAGACTCACAACCAAGCACATCGGCAACGCACTTATAATTGCGGCACGCACGAGACCAAAATTCACAGGCGGTGAAAGAGCGGTTTACGATGACTCACTCAGATAAAGGATTGAGATAAATGGAAATTATATTTGTCTGTACGGGCAACACCTGCCGCAGCCCGATGGCTGAAGGTCTTATGAAAAAACTCCTTTGTGACAGAGGCATTGACGGCATTGAGGTTTCAAGTGCGGGACTTGCCGCCTACCCGGGTGACGAGGTAAGTGAAAAATCAGTAAATGCCGCCCAAAAATACGGCGTTGATATATCCGACCACCGTTCACGCAGAGTAAACCAATATATGCTTGAAAATGGTATATTTGTATGTATGACGGCTTCTCACGCTGATGCACTGAAACCTTATTTAAAAGAAAACAGACTGTTTATTCTCGGTAACGGTATTGCAGACCCGTATGGCGGCACACAGGAGATTTACGACCTTTGTGCCGAAGAAATCAACTCTGCACTACCCGAATTACTCCATAAAATAATCAGCTCAAACACTTCTGTTGAGCCGATGAAATCCGAACACATAAGCGAAATAGCCGAAATTGAGAGCAGATGCTTTTCGATGCCGTGGACCGAAAAATCACTCAGCGATGAACTTGACAACGAAAACGCTCATTTTCTTTCCGCTGTATTCGACGGTAAGGTAATAGGCTATATAGGTATTATAGAGATTTGCGGTGAAGCTGACATAACAAACGTTGCCGTGCTTCCCGAATACCGCAGATGCGGTATAGCCGAAAAGCTGATGAAAGAGGCTGAAAACGGTGCTATCGAGAGAAACTGCGAAAGCATAACACTTGAAGTCAGAGTCAGCAATAAGGCGGCAATTTCGCTCTATAATAAAAGCGGATACAAGCAGGCAGGCATACGCAAAGGCTTTTATGAAAAGCCCAAGGAAGATGCACTGCTGATGACAAAATATTTTAACGAGGAAAAATAAATGAACATTCTTGCTATAGAATCCTCTTGCGACGAAACTGCGGCAGCAGTAGACGAAGACGGCAGAAAGATACTTTCAAGCGTAATAGCTTCGCAGCTAGACGCTCACATTGTTTACGGTGGCGTTGTACCCGAAATCGCATCAAGAATGCACGTTGAAGCAATAAACGGTGTTGTG
>JAZSEX010000078.1:0-19338 GCA_045531935.1 Acutalibacteraceae bacterium
GTTTTATCTTGGTAACACTTTAATTCGTTAAAGTGTTATATAAAAAAGAGAGGTTTTAAAGATTATGCAACTTGCAGCGTTTATTTTGTATTTCGTCGTTGTCCTTGGCATCGGCATGTTCTTCTTTGTGAAATCGAAGAGCGGCAATGACAAGGATTATTTCCTTGGCGGCCGTTCAATGGGTCCCTGGGTTACTGCTCTCAGTGCTCAGGCATCTGATATGAGCGGTTGGCTTCTTATGGGCTTCCCCGGCTCAATTCTTGCAATGGGTATGGGTCAGGTATGGATTGGTATCGGTCTTGCACTCGGTACAGCAGCTAACTGGATTTTTGTTGCAAGAAGACTTCGTAAGTTTTCACAGTGTGCAAACGATTCAATCACAATTCCACAGTACCTTTCAAACCGCTTTATGGCAAAGAGCCGAGCTCTTCAGATAATCTGTGCGGTTATTTTCCTTGTATTCTTCACAATCTATGTTGCTTCGAGTTTCGTTGCAGGTCAGAAGGTATTTATTCAGGTAGTTCCGCAGCTTGCTGAAACTCCCGAGATAGCTCTGCTTATTTTTGCAGTTATTATCATTCTTTATACTTTCCTTGGCGGTTTCAAGGCTGTTTGCTGGACTGACTTCTTCCAGGGTCTTATGATGCTTGCAGCTCTTCTTGCAGTTCCGCTTGTTCTCGTATTCCTCAGAGATATTGACTACAGCGTATTCGAAACAGTTGCAGGCGGTACAAATCCGCTCAATCCCTTTGCAGCAAGCTGGGAGGAAATTGTTTCCGGTCTTGCCTGGGGTCTTGGCTATTTCGGTATGCCCCATATCATTGTTAGATTTATGTCTACCAAGAATGTTAAGGTGCTCAAAAAGTCTGCTACAATCGGTATTATCTGGGTTGTTCTTACCCTTGGTGCGGCTGTAGCTATGGCTCTTCTCGGCAGAGGCTTCGGTCCTACACAGGCACTTGTCGACAACGGAAGCCAGGAGCTTGTTTTCATTACTCTTGTTCAGGATATTTTCAAAGGTCCGTGGGCATTTGTTGCAGGTCTTCTTCTTTCTGCTATCGTAGCTGCTGCTATGAGTACTGCTGACTCTCAGCTTCTTGTTGCATCATCATCTTTCACCAGCGATATTTACAAGCCTGTATTCCGCAAGAATGCTTCTGAAAAAGAAACACTCTGGGTAGGCAGAATAGTTGTTCTTATTATTGCAGTTGTTGCTTACTTTATTGCAAGCAGCAAGTCCGAAGGTGCTTCCAGTATTATGAGTCTTGTTGATAATGCGTGGGGCGGCTTTGGTGCTGCATTCGGTCCCGTTATTCTTCTTTCACTCTTCTGGAAGAGAACAACGTACAAGGGTGCTATTGCAGGTGTTGTCGTAGGTGCAGTTGTTGACGTAGCATGGATGCTTCTTCTTTCCGAAACAGGCATTTATGAGCTTCTGCCCGGCTTCATTGCAGGCGGTCTGAGCTGTATTATCGTATCCCTTATCGATAAGAAGCCTTCTGCAGAGGTTAATGCTTTGTTTGAAAAAGCTTCCAAGATTACAGACGAAGACTGATAAAACGAATAATAAAAGCCGTACGGTTTCGTTACGATTCCGTACGGCTTATTTTATTGGCTGTTGACTTTTTTTCTCAGTGCTTCCATTCTCAGGTCAAGTGCGGCACTCTGCTCGGCACAGAGTTTTAATTCATCTGCCATTTCTTTGGTGAATTCAAAATCTTTTTTGTATCTTAGCTGATGCTCAAGGCTTGCCCAGAAATCCATAGCCAGCGTGCGAAGCTGAATTTCAACCTTCATCAGCCGCTTTTCGTGTGCCAGGTAAATCGGTACTGCAACAATAAGGTGCAGGCTTCTGTAGCCGTTTTTTTTAGGCTCGGCTATGTAATCTTTGCGGCGTATGAGCATTATGTCATCTTGTTTTAAAAGTGCATCTGCAAGCAGATACACGTCCTCAGGAAAAGTACATATTACCCTTATACCTGCAACGTCGTTGATATATTTTTCAACCGAGTCAACCTCAAAAGGCAGACCTTTACGCTCAACCTTTTCGGTGATACTTTCAAAAGATTTGATACGTGATTTGATTGAGCTTATGGGGTTTCGGTCGTGTTCAAGAGAGAATTCCTCGTTAAGCACTTTAAACTTGGTTTCAATCTCCATCATAGCACAGCGGTAGTACGACATCAGCAGGTCGAAATCTTTCATTTTTTCCTGCATCCACTCAATCATATCCGAGTCAATGCTCTGCATCAGCTTTACAGCCTTTTTAGCCTTGATTTTCTGTTCCATCTTTTATTTCCTTCTGAATCTTTTTAATGTAGAATCCGAAAACTACACCGCCATCAACGTTTTCTACCGAGTAGGGCATAGCGTGAAGCTGCTGTATAGCCTTTACTATCGAAAGACCTATACCGAAGCGGCCTTCTTCTCTTGAATGAGCCTTGTCTGCACGGTAGAAGCTCTGCCACAGATTCGGCATTTCTTCTTCGGGTATGTGGTCGCCTGTGTTGAAAACGCTTACCATAACAGATGACGGAGTCTCGGATGCTGAAATGATAATCTTTTTATCACCCTTAGCGTGTGAGAGTGCATTGGATAAGTAGTTATTAAGCACCATATGAAGCTTATCGGGGTCACCATATCCTGTGAGATTATCGGGAATATTCCGGACTATTTCTATTCCGTTTTCTTTAGCGAGTATATCATATGAATCAGTGCTGTCTATAATAAATTTCTTAATATCGAATTCGCAGGGATTGAGAGGGTAGGCACCCGATTCTAATTTTGAAAGCTCAAGCATATCGCATACAAGACGGTTCATTTTGTGCGTTTCTTCGATAATTACGTCGCAGTATTCATCGTTGCTGTCGGATTTTGTTTTTATTCCGAGCTTGAGACCTTCAGCGTAGCCCTGGATAATTGCTATAGGTGTTTTGAGCTCGTGCGAAGCGTTTGAAACAAACTCTTTACGCATTTTTTCAATACGCCTTTCGTGTTCTATATCTGCTTCAAGCTTTTCGTTCTTTTTCTTGAGGTCACGCAGTGTTTTATCAAGCTCACCTGAGAGTGTGTTTATGCTTTGACCGAGCTCACCGATTTCGTTGTTACTGTACGGCGGACATTTCTGTGAGAAATCCATTTTTGCCATCGCTCTTGTTATCTTATTCATTTCAACGAAAGGTTTGGTGAAATGGTTAAGATACAGATAAAGCGAAATCATAATAAGTAAAAATGTTACAATAGCAACAAAACTGACGTAACGTGTAGTAGCGTTTGATGCGTTTCCAATATAGTTAAGCTGGGAGTATACTTTAAGTGTACCGCTCTGACCAAGGGGAGTGGAATACATCATATACTGCAGGTTTGTTTTTTCATCGACAAGACGCTCAAGACAGCCGCCTGATGATAATTCCTGATGGCTTGTAACCTTTAGAGTGCGCTTTGCCAGCAACTCAAGCAGGTCAATGCCGTTTGAGTTGCTTTTGTCCTGCATAAGTCGGCTTACGGTTGAATCGTAAACGAGTTTGTTGTTTTCGTTGTAAATTTCAACCTCAATATTGTTGCTCTCTTCGATTATGGCCATATCGTTATAGAAATCGTCGCTCTGGTAAATGAGCGTTTCTATTTCTTCTCCGAGGTCCTGAATATAATAGCTTTGTCTGACTGTATAAATGAGTGGTATAAGCTGTGAGTTAGCTAAAAGTATAGCAAAGCTGCCTATACATATAAAGAACGCGACAATTCCGAAAAGCTGAGCACGCATCGAATGCTGTTTGCTCATCAACTTCGGAAAAAGTTTTCGTAGTAATTTCATCGGTTTATTCCGCCTCTATTTTATATCCTATTCCGTAAACTGTTTTAAGATGTATGTTGCCCCATTCACCGAGCTTTGTGCGCAGCCTTGCAACGTGGCTGTCGACAGTGCGGATATCACCTGCGTAGTCAAAGCCCCATATATCGTCGAGCAGCTGCTCGCGTGAGAATACTCTGCCTACAGAAGAAAGTAATTTGAGCAGTATGTTGTATTCTTTAAGTGTGAGTTCAAGTGCACGGTTGTCGAGTGTTATTACGTGAGCAATCTCGTCAACCGTAAGACCGTCGAGAGAAACTGTTTCTGTTTTGGCTTCAGGTTCTCCACCGGATCTTCGGATAAGTGCGGCAACTCTTTTCATAAGTACACTGGGGCTGAAAGGCTTTGTAACATAGTCGTCTGCACCGACCTCAAAGCCCATAAGCTCGTCAAATTCTTCGCTGCGTGCAGTGAGCATAAGTATCGGCACATCAGAAGTTTTACGGATTCTCTTGCATGCTTCCCAACCGTCAATATTCGGCATCATAACGTCAAGAATTATTGCGGCAATATCATCGTGTGCGGCAAAAAGCTCAAGTGCTACGTCACCGTCGTTTGCTTCGAGAGGTTCATATCCTTCACTTGCAAGAAAGTCGCATACAAGTCTGCGGATCCTTGCTTCATCGTCTGCAACGATTATCTTTTTCATATCTTTTTCCATCCTTTTTTGTTTTGTGATTCTATTTTATCATAAGCGTTTTTTTACCGCAATATCTTTAATAATCAGTTTACAAATTTGCAACAGCTTTACGTAATATTAGTCAAGCAGATTACATAAGTATTTACTCAGTGGTAAATAGTTTTAATAAAAGGGGCGAATTAAATGGACGAGTTTGAAGAAACCTATTCCGATTCCCGCAGAACAAAAGCTGAGAAAAACAAAAAAAGAAAGAGTAAAAAGCAGGACTGGCTTGTTGCTTTGTCGACTGCACAGCTTGTTCTTGCCTGTATTGGTATAGCTTTGATTTTTGCTGTTTCAAAGTCGTCACCTGCAACGTTTCTTGCACTTAAGAGTGAGTTTAATATGTTTATGCAGACTGATATGAGTGCTCGTGAGGTTGCGGGACGGATTTATTCGTTATTTGTTCCTGATGAGAAAGTAACGGAGTCGGTTGAAAAAAATGAAAGCATTACTGAAGTCTCATCTGCGGCAGGCGGTGAAGATATCGAAACCTATGAAGCAACTGAGAACGTGTGTTTTGCACCTTTTGATACAACCGTAGATATTGTAATGCCGACAGATGGAAAAATCACGTCGCGATTCGGCTACCGATACCATCCGATTACAGGTAAATTCGGTATACATAACGGTACGGATATTGCTGCACCTGAAGGTACTCCGATATATGCTGCGTTTAACGGCAGAGTAGAGGAAATAGGGTATAACAGCGTAAGAGGTAATTATATTCTTCTCTCTCACGGTGGTGATACGCAGACACTGTATCTGCACTGCAGTGAGATAGTTGCCCCTGAAGGTGCTGTTGTAAGACAGGGAGAGATTATAGCGGAAGTCGGTAACACAGGCTATTCTACAGGGCCGCATCTGCATTTTTCAATTCTTATAGGCGGTAAATACTGTAATCCGGAGTGGTTGATAAATGACCTTTAATATAAAAGGAAGCTGTGTAAGTATCAGCTTCTTTTTCTTTGTAACGGTATGCGTTGCGCTTGTGCTTGATACTACGGATACAGCGGTTATTGCTCTTTGTGCGGCAGGTGTGCACGAGGGAGGACATCTGCTTTGTATGCTGTTTTACGGTGAGCAACCGTCACGTATTTTTGTGGCACCTTTCGGCTTCAGTATAACAAGGTTGGGTATGAGCAGTTATCGCAGAGAGATGATTATAGCTTTTGCAGGGCCTCTTGCCAACATAATTGTGGCGTTTATTATGTTTGTTATTGTGCTTGTCTGTCATCAGTCAAAACTTATAAAGCCGATTGCCGTCAACATTTCACTTGCATTATTTAATCTTTTGCCTATTGAGCCTCTTGATTGCGGCAGGGCAGTCAGGTGCTGGCTTATGTGCAGAATGAACACGCTGAGAGCCGAAAAAACTGTTTTTATAATCGGTGTGGTTTGTCTTTCGCCTCTTGCCGCTATGGGATTTTTTGTACTTATTAAGAGCGGATATAATATAACTCTTTTATTGGCTAGCATTTATTTATCTTATATGCTCTTGAAAAGAAGAGAATAATCCTATATAATAAATGCACTATTGTTTTTTGGAGGAATTTATGCTTTCCGAAAAGATTGAAAGAATACTTCCGCTTGTTCAGAAGCCCGGCAGATATACGGGCGGTGAGCTGAACAGCGTCGTCAAGAATGCATCAGAAATCGATATCCGCTATGCTTTCTGCTTCCCCGATACATACGAGGTAGGTATGTCGCATCTGGGTATCAAAATACTTTATTCGCTTGTCAATGCCCGTGAAGATGCCTGGTGCGAGCGCGTTTTTGCTCCGTGGGTGGATATGGAAGAGCAGATGCGTAAGAACAACATTTTGCTCTACGGACTTGAAAGCGGTGACCCGATCAAGGATTTTGACCTTGTCGGTTTTACTCTTCAGTATGAGATGAGTTACTCAAACGTGCTCAATATGCTCGACCTTGCAGGCATTCCTCTTAAGTCGGCAGACAGAAAAGAGCTCACTCCCATCGTTATTGCAGGCGGTCCGTGCGTATGTAACGCAGAGCCTATGGCGGATTTCTTTGATATTATGTTGCCGGGTGAAGGTGAAGAGGTTACAAACGACCTTATCGACCTTCTCAAAGTACATAAGGCAAAGGGCTCTACCAAGCAGGAGTTTCTGCTTGAGGCGGCAAAAATAAAGGGCATATACGTGCCGTCACTTTACGATATCGAATATAATGACGATAATACTGTTAAGGCAATAAAGCCCATTGGTACAGCACCTGAAAAGGTGGAGAAGCGTATAGTTTCTGACCTTGATAAGGTCTATTTCCCCGATGAGTTTATTGTGCCTTCCGTAGAGATAATTCACGATAGAGCTGTTGCAGAAATCTTCCGCGGCTGTATCCGTGGCTGCCGCTTCTGTCAGGCGGGTTATATCTACCGTCCTATCCGTGAGAAGCAGGCAGATACAGTCAACCGCAACTGTAAGAATATCTGTGATTCGACAGGCTATGATGAGGTTTCACTTTGCTCACTGAGTACAAGTGACTATACAAATCTCGAGGAACTTCTCGGTAAGCTTCTTGACTGGACTGAAAAAGATAAGATCAATATTGCACTTCCTTCACTGCGTGCTGATAATTTCTCTAAGGAGCTTTCCGAGCGTCTTGCATCTGTCAGAAGAAGCGGTCTTACATTTGCTCCCGAAGCCGGCACACAGCGTATGCGTGATGTTATAAACAAGAATATCACCGAGGAAGAAATTCTTTCTGCCGCACGCAAAGCCTTTGACGGCGGTTGGACAAGCGTAAAGCTCTACTTTATGCTCGGTTTGCCGACAGAAACAGATGAGGATATCGTTGCTATTGCTCAGCTTGCTCAGAAGGTAGTTGAAGAGTTTTATCACAATCCGAATAAACCCAAAGGTAAGAGTGTGAATGTCAGTATCAGTGTTGCTCCTTTTGTACCTAAGCCATTTACACCTTTCCAGTGGGAGGCACAGAATACCAAAGAAGAGCTTCTGCGTAAACAGCAGCTTATTATCAGCAGCCTTACAAGCAGAAAGATTTCACTTACCAGACACAATACTGAGATGAGTTTCCTTGAGGGTGTCTTTGCGCGAGGTGACAGAAGACTCTCTGCAGTTATCGAAACTGCCTGGCGAAAGGGCTGTAAGCTCGACGGCTGGGAAGAGTGCTTCAGGCTTGACGACTGGATGCAGAGCTTTGAAGATTGCGGTATTTCACCTGAGTTTTATGCAAACCGTGAACGTACGCTCGATGAAATGCTTCCGTGGGATCATCTTGACTACGGTGTTACAAAGTCACATCTTGTAAGAGAATACAACAAAGCTCACAACAATGAAACCACACCGCACTGCCGTGAAAAATGTGCAGGCTGCGGAGCAAATAAACTGAACGGAGGCGAATGCGATGCGTTGCGTGAGAGTGCTGCTTGCAAAAAGAGGCAGAGCTAAATATACATCACATCTTGATATGCAGCGTTGCATGATGCGTGCCGTACGCCGTGCCCGTATTGAGCTGTGGTATACAGAGGGCTTCAACCCTCATCCTTACGTTACCTTTGCTTTGCCGCTTCCTCTCGGTGTTGAGAGTGATGGCGAGCCGGTGGATATCCGACTTGAGGGTGATATGACGAATGAAGAGGTGTGCAACAGACTCAACGAAACAATGCCTGAGGGTATTGAAGTTGTTGATGTTGTAGATGCAGTCAATAAGCCGGGCGATATTGCTTTTGCCCGATACCATATTGAGCTTTATCCGAAAGAGGGTCTTGCAGAAAAGATATCCGCAGCACTTGCAAGCGGCAACCTGCCTGCAGAGAAGCTCGGTAAAGCAGGCCGCAAAAAGGTAACAAAGCAGATTAACGTAAGCGAGCTTATGGGTGAGTACGCGGTTCAGGATAACGGTGAGAATGTGTTTATTGATATCGTTCTTGCGGCAGGCAGTCAGCGTAACGCAAGCCCGTTTATACTTCTTGAAGCGCTTTCTGCTGCGACAGGTGAGAGCATAGAATATAAGAAAATCACCCGTAAAGCAATTTTACTTGCAAATCTCGAAAAATTTTAAAAAAAGTACTTGCAATTTGGAAATGTTTGTGTTAATATATCTAAGCGTTTGTTGTCCGTCGTTATCCGCGACGGGTATTAATGCAAATAACATTAAGGCTGGCGGTCCTCTTTCGCAATAATTTCATTCGATACGAACGCCTGAAAAATTTATGGAGGAAATCAAAATGGACGCATTGAAACTTATTGCACAGGACAGCATCAAGGCTGAGAAGCCCGTTGCCGAAGTAGGCGACACAGTCAGAGTTGACGTTAAGATCCGTGAAGGTGACAGAGAAAGAATCCAGGCTTTCGAAGGCATCGTTATCGCTCACAAGGGCAGCGGTGTTTCCGAGACATTCACAGTACGCCGTGTTTCCTACGGTGTAGGTATCGAGAGAGTTTTCCCTGTTCACTCTCCCAACGTTGCTAAGGTTACCACAATCAGAAAAGGTAAGGTTCGCAGAGCAAAGCTTTACTACCTTCGTGACAGAGTCGGTAAGGCAGCTAAGGTTAAGCAGGATCTTAATTAATTTGATTTTTGCTGAACAAAATGAGGAACAAGTCTTGTACTTGTTCCTTTTTTTTGTTATAATGTATTGTGAGTGATTATTTTTGCTTACTATCAATGCTTTTTATCAGGTGACGAATTGAAAATTATCGAATATAACAAAAATTATAATACTCCTGCCGAACAGCCTTCGGATATACCAGGCAAAAAGACAAAGGCAGCTCAGATGGTATTTGACTGGATAACTTCTGTTGTTATTGCGGTTGTATTTCTTTGCGTCGTTTTTACTTTTTTTGTCCGTCCCGTAAAAGTTGACGGTGATTCTATGCTTCCGACCTTGCAGGATAAAAACTGGCTTATAGTTTCTGCTTTCGACAGCAATCCCGAGCAGGGTGAAATAGTTATTGTAACACAGCCTAATGAAACGTCAAAGGGCGGCCCTGTTGTAAAGCGTGTTATTGCTGTCGGCGGTCAGGTTATTGATATCGATTTTATAAGCGGCACGGTTTACGTTGACGGTAAGGAGCTTGATGAGCCATACATATTGGAGAGAACTTACAGAAGCTTTGACGTACAGTTTCCGATTACTGTTCCTGAAGGATATCTCTTTGTAATGGGTGATAACAGAAACGACTCCCTCGACAGCCGATCCACCCGTATAGGTCTGATTGATGAACGCTATATTCTCGGCAGCTGTCTTTTCAGAGTATATCCGTTCGGCAGTGTGGATTAATCAGGAGGATTAAAGATGAATGAAGAAAATATAAACGTACAGGTTGAATCAGTTGAGCAGGAGACTGAAGAAAATACAAAAAGAACTCTTTCTAAAACTGTTGTGGAGTTTATTTCGATTATTGCAACTTCAATCGTCGCAATAATGCTTATTTTTACATTTGCTTTCCGTATCGTAGGCGTAAGCGGTCCTTCAATGATGAATACGCTCATAAACGGTGACTGGCTTATTGTTTCGGCTTTCATTACCGAACCTGAGCGTGGTGATATCGTTATTATCACTCAGCCCAACAGCTTTAACGAGCCTATTGTCAAGCGTGTAATTGCTGTTGGCGGTGACACGATAGATATTGATTTTGATAAGGCAACAGTTTCTATAAACGGCAAGGTGATTAACGAGCCTTATCTTGGCAGTCCTACTACCAACGATGAGCACGCATGGCAGTATCCTCTCACTCTTAAAGAGGGTCAGGTGTTTGTTATGGGTGATAACCGTCAGCATTCGTCTGACAGCCGCTCACCCGATATCGGACTTATCGATGAGAATTATATCCTCGGCCAGGTGCTTCTCAGATTTTCTCCGATAAGTGAATTTAAAATTTTCGGTGATTACGATTATGAATGATACACAAAAGCAGGTTGTACAGTGGTTTCCCGGACATATGGCCAAGACCCGCAGACTTATCAAAGAGAGTCTGCCTATGGTTGATGCCGTAACCGAGTTGATTGATGCACGTGTGCCGGTCAGCAGCAGAAACCCTGAACTTGATGAAATGACGGGCACAAAGCCCAGAATAATTCTCCTCAATAAATGTGACGTTGCAGACGAAAATGCAACCCGTCAGTGGCTCGATTACTTTAATTCCAATGGTGCCCACGCAATAGCGGTTGACTGCCGCAGCGGTAAAGGGCTTCAGAATTACCGTCCGCTTGTACGCAAGGTGCTTGCCGACAAAATACGTGCCAATGAAGAAAAGGGTATGGCAGGTAAGAGCCTTCGTGTTATGGTTGTCGGTATTCCCAATACAGGCAAATCTTCGTTTATCAACCGTATGATAGGTACAAGCAAAGCCAAGGTTGCTGACAGACCCGGTGTAACAAAGCACAACCAGTGGTTTAATATAGGCGGCGGTATTGAGCTTCTTGATACCCCCGGTGTGCTCTGGCCTAAATTTGACGACCCTAAGGTCGGTGACAGGCTTTCGTTTATCGGCTCGGTCAAAGACGAGGTTGTTGACGTTGAAACGATGGCAGTGCGTCTTATTGAGGTGCTTGCAAAAAACTATACCTCAATGCTGACAGAGAGATATAAGCTCGGTAATATCGACGGACTTGAAGATTACGAAATTCTCGAGCTTATAGGCCGCAAAAGAGGTATGCTTATAAGCGGCGGTGAGATTGATACGGAGCGTGCCGCAAACACTCTGCTCGACGAATATCGTGGCGGCAAGCTCGGAAAAATTACACTCGAAAGGCCGTGAGTTAAATGCCCGATTACGAATACGAATCAAAAGCATCTGCTATGGGCTACGGCTGTATCTGCGGTGTAGACGAAGCAGGAAGAGGTCCTCTTGCAGGTCCTGTTTATGCGGCGGCTGTTATTCTGCCTCAGGGTCTTGTTATTGAAGGGCTTAACGATTCAAAAAAACTCAGTGAAAAAAAGCGTGAGCTTTTATATGATAAGGTTATCGAAAATGCAATAGCCTGGTCTGTCGGTATTGCCACCGAGCAGGAGATAGATGAAGTGAATATTCTGCAGGCAACCTATCTTGCTATGCGACGTGCTGTTGAAGGACTTGACGTTAAAGCTGACTACGCACTTATCGACGGCAACCGTATGCCGCCTCTGTCAATAGAAGGTGAAACGGTAATCAAAGGCGATGCACTGTCGATGAGTATTGCCGCGGCTTCAATAATTGCCAAGGTAAGCCGTGACAGATTTATGCTCGAGATCGATAAGGAATATCCCGAATATCAGTTCTGTAAACATAAGGGCTACGGTACTGCACTTCATTATGAAATGATTGATAAATACGGAATTTCACCCGTGCACAGACGAAGCTTTCTGAAAAAACTGTTATGAATATAAAGCGTATTAAAGGAGACGTCGGTGAAGCTTATACGGCAAAATGGCTCAGACGTCATTTCTACAAGGTGATTGATACCAATTATTCCTGTCGCTTCGGTGAGATAGATATTATTGCTCGTAAGGGTGAATATATCTGCTTTGTTGAAGTAAAGACTAGGTCGGTCAACGCTATTGACAGACCTGCAAGTGCTGTAGGCTATGCAAAACAGCGAAGACTTATTACAACTGCACAGCATTATCTTACCTCGAATCCTACTGAGCTTCAGCCTCGATTTGACGTTGCTGAGGTTATAACGCAGGATGATAAGGTTACAGATTTTAATTATATAGAAAATGCATTTGATGAAATTATTTAAAGGTGGTCTTTAAATTGATGTACACAAGCACAAGAGACAATTCAGTTCGCGTTTCTGCCGCACAGGCAATCGCAAACGGTATCTCAAAGGATGGCGGACTTTTTGTCCCCACACAAATTCCGACTCTTACGGAAGATGAGCTTAAAGAGCTTGTTGGTAAGGACTATCAGGGCAGAGCAGTTGCTGTGCTCTCAAAGTACCTTTCCGATTTCACAGAGCAGGAGGTTGCCGACTGCGTCAGCGGTGCGTACGGCGGCGGTAAATTCAGCAGTGATAAAACTGCTCCCGTAGTAAAGCTCGATTCTTCTGCATATATTCAGGAACTCTGGCACGGTCCTACCTGCGCTTTCAAGGATATGGCTCTCCAGATTCTTCCTCATCTTCTTACACGTGCTGCAGCTAAGACTGTAGGCGATAAGCAGATTGTAATTCTCGTTGCTACTTCAGGTGATACGGGTAAGGCTGCACTTGAAGGCTTCAAGGATGTACCAAATACAAAGATTCTTGTTTTCTATCCGTCTGACGGTGTCAGCGCAATGCAGAAGCTTCAGATGATTACTCAGGAAGGTAATAACGTCGGTGTTAGTGCAATCAAGGGTAACTTTGATGATGCACAGAGCGGCGTCAAGGCTATCTTCACCGATCCTGAGGTTGCAAAGCTTCTTGAGGATAATGGTATGCAGTTCTCTTCTGCAAACTCAATCAACTGGGGCAGACTTGCACCGCAGATTGTTTACTATATTTCAGCTTATTGTGATATGGTAGAGCAGGGCGCAATCAACCTCGGTGATAAGATTAACGTCTGTGTTCCCACAGGTAACTTCGGTAATATTCTTGCCGCTTACTATGCTAAAGAAATGGGTCTGCCGATTGAGAAGCTTATCTGTGCTTCAAATGCAAACAACGTTCTTACAGATTTCCTCTCAACAGGTACTTATGACCGTAACCGCAGCTTCTATGCTACAATCTCACCTTCAATGGATATCCTTATTTCCTCTAACCTTGAGAGACTTCTCTATATCCTCAGCGGTTGTGATGATAAGAAGGTTGCAGGCTATATGGCTGAACTTTCAAAGAACGGCAAGTATACTGTTGATGCTGATATCCTTGCTAAAATCAATTCTCTCTTTGCAGCAGGCTGCTGTGACGATGCAGAGACCAAGGCAACAATCGGCGAGGTTTACGGTGATAAGAAGTATCTTTGCGATACACATACTGCTGTTGCAGTCAAGGTTTACGATGAGTACCGTGCTTCAACAGGTGATGTAACTCCCACTGTTATCGCTTCAACTGCAAGCCCGTTCAAGTTTACTGCAAGCGTGCTTTCAGCTGTCGATGCTTCTCTTGTCAAGGGTGAGGAGTATGAAATGACAAAGACTCTTGCCGAGGCAACATGTGTTGAGTGCCCAGTACAGCTGACAGGTCTTGAGAATAAGACCGTACGCTTCAGCGAGGTTATTGATAAGAGCGATATGCGTAAGGCTGTATACGCAATGCTCGGCATAAATTGATAAGAAAGGCTAATCGGAATGTCGTTATTTGCAATCGGTGATACACATCTTTCTTTCGGTGTCGAAAAACCGATGGATGTATTTCACGGCTGGAATGATTATGAAAAGCGGCTTGAGGAAAACTGGCGCAGTATAGTAGGTGAGGATGATACCGTGCTTATTTGCGGTGACGTTTCCTGGGGAATGAAGCTTGGTGAAGCTTTGCCCGATTTCAAGTTTCTTGATTCCTTGCCCGGAAAAAAGCTGTTGATGAAAGGCAATCACGATTATTGGTGGGAAACCAAAGCAAAGATGAAACGCCTTCTTGACGACAATTCAATCAGCTCTATAGATTTCTTGTTTAACAACGCGATTCGCCTCGGTGCGGTAAGCGTTGCAGGCACAAAAGGCTGGTTTTACGACAGCGGTGCAGATGACGAAGAGAAGGCACTCAACCGTGAACTTTGCCGTCTGCGGCTTTCACTGCAGGAGGCAACAAAACTCGGTGGTGAGCCCGTAGCCTTTCTTCACTATCCGCCAATCAGCAACAGAGCTGTCTGTGAGGAGATTGTTGACCTGCTTACAGAGTTTGGTGTTAAGCGTTGTTACTACGCCCATCTTCACGGTACATCAATCAAAAATGCATTTACCGGTGAGCACAAAAATATAAGATTCCACCTGATTTCAGGTGACAGTCTTGGGTTTTGCCCTAAATTAGTGGAAAAATTTTAAAAAAATTCAAAAAATTGTCTGTAAAACTATAGCCTTTTTGAAATTAACATGTTATAATACCTTGGTTAAAAAAATAGGAGGATTTTAAAAATGAGCTTAAAATCAGTCAAAGAAGTAGAAGCTAACGTACATGAACTTACCGTGACTATCGATGCCGAAACATTCAAGGCAGCAACGGTAAAGGTTTACAACAAGCAGAAGAAGGATATTTCCGTTCCCGGTTTCCGTAAGGGTAAGGTTCCGATGCACATGATCGAGAAGCTTTACGGTAAGGGCGTATTTTATGAAGATGCTCTCAACGACCTCTTCCCCGCAACAGTTGATGCAGCAGTTGCTGAGTCAGGTATTGATGCTGCAAGCGCACCCTACGATGCAAACGTTGTTGAAATCGGTGACAACGGTGTTGAGATGACAGTTAAGGTTGCTACAAAGCCCGACGTTGAAGTAGGCGAGTACAAGGGCATGAGTGCTGAGAAGCCCGCTGTTGAGGTTTCTGATGACGAAGTTAATCACGAGCTTGATCACTTCCGCGAGCAGGGTTCAAGACTTGTAAACATTGACGACAGAGCTGCTAAGGACGGCGATATCGTTACAATCGATTTCGAAGGTTTTGTTGACGGTGTAGCTTTTGAAGGCGGCAAGGCTGAAGGTTACGACCTTACTCTCGGCTCCGGTGCATTCATCCCAGGTTTCGAAGAGCAGATTGTCGGCAAGGCAATCGATGAGGAGTTTGACGTAAACGTTACATTCCCTGCAGAGTACACACCCGAGCTTGCTTCCAAGGAAGCTGTTTTCAAGTGTAAGCTTCACAAGATCAGCGTTAAAGAGCTTCCCGAGCTTGATGACGAGTTTGCAAAGGATCTCGGCGAATACGATACACTTGATGAGCTTAAAGCAGGCATCAAGAAGGATATCACAGAGCGTAAGCAGCAGGATGCAGACAACGCATTCGAGAACGCTCTTCGTGAGCAGCTTGTAGAAAACCTCAAGGCAGAGATTCCCGCAATCCTCCTTGAAGAGGCTTTCCAGCAGAATAAGGACAGCTTCATCCAGCGTTTTGAGTCACAGGGTATCAGCTATCAGCAGTACCTTCAGTACACAGGTATGGATGAGAAGATTCTTGACGAGCAGATCAGAGAAGAGGCTGTCAAGCAGCTCAAGCTCCGCTACGCTCTTGAGAAGATTGCTCAGCTTGAAGGTTTCGAAGCTACAGACGATGATGTAGCTGCTGAGTATGATAAGATTGCTACAACGTACGGCATTGATATCGAGACAGTCAAGAAGGTTGCTCCCGTAGAGAGCATTAAGGCAGACATCGTTGTACAGAAGGCTATGCAGTTTGTTGTTGACAACGCAAAGGCTGCAAAGAAGAAGGCTGCTCCCAAGAAGAAAGCCGCTCCCAAGGCTGCTGCAGAAGGTGAGGAGAAGCCCGCTCCCAAGAAGAAGGCTGCTCCCAAGAAGAAGGCTGCAGAGAAAAAGGCTGAGGACGCTGAATAATTTCAGGTCTTAACGGTCTATAATAAATTTCAGCAAAACGACCGGCAGACCCTTCATTGGCAAGAGTCTGCCGGTTTGTATCAATAAATTAAGGAAGGAAGATGTAACTATGAGTTTAGTCCCGTACGTTATCGAACAGACAAGCAGAGGCGAAAGACAGTTTGACATTTTCTCCAGACTTTTGAATGACAGAATCATTGTTCTCTCCGATGAGGTTAACGATGCAACAGCAAGCCTTGTTGTTGCTCAGCTCCTTTTCCTTGAGGGACAGGACAGTGAGAAGGATATCAGCCTCTATATCAACAGCCCCGGCGGCTCTGTTTCCGCAGGTCTCGCAATCTATGATACAATGCAGTACATCAAGTGCGATGTTTCTACAATCTGTATGGGTATGGCTGCAAGCATGGGTGCATTCCTGCTTTCATCCGGTGCAAAGGGCAAGCGTTTTGCTCTCCCCAACAGTGAGATTATGATTCACCAGCCTCTCGGCGGTACAAAAGGTCAGGCTTCCGATATTCAGATTGAAGCAGAGCACATTATTAAAATCAAGAATAATCTCAATAAGATTCTTGCTGAGAATACAGGGAAGTCTGTCGAAACAATCGCTCTTGATACCGACAGAAACAACTGGATGAGTGCTGAAGAAGCTGCAGCATACGGTCTTGTTGATAAGGTCCTTTATAAGAGATAAATTTTTAAGGAGATTTCCGAAATGTCCAGAGATGGCGAAATGAGAGAAAAACCTGTTCGCTGTTCGTTCTGTAACAAGCTCCAGAGCCAGGTCGATAAGCTTATCGCAGGCCCCGGTGTGTTTATCTGTAACGAATGTGTCGAACTTTGCTACAATATAATTGAGGATGAAGAAGCTAACGCTCCCAAAGCAAAGACTGCATCTAAAGGCGGCTTTACTTTGCCGAAACCTATGGAAATCAAGCAGAGACTTGATGAGTATGTTATCGGTCAGGAAGAGGCTAAGGTAGTCCTCAGCGTTGCTGTTTATAATCATTATAAGCGTATCTTCTTCGGTGCCGATTCCGATGCCGAAATTCAGAAGAGCAATATTCTTATGCTCGGTCCCACGGGTGTAGGTAAGACTATGCTTGCCCAAACTCTTGCAAAAACTCTTGACGTGCCTTTTGCTATAGCTGATGCAACAACTCTTACCGAAGCAGGTTACGTCGGTGAAGACGTTGAGAATATTCTTCTCCGTCTTATCCAGGCTGCTGATTTCGATATAGAGCGTGCTGAGCGTGGTATTATCTATGTCGACGAAATTGATAAGATTGCCCGCAAGTCCGAAAGCACATCTATTACTCGTGATGTAAGCGGTGAGGGTGTACAGCAGGCACTGCTCAAGATTATCGAGGGTACGGTTTCAAATGTTCCTCCTGGAGGCGGCAGAAAGCATCCTCAGCAGGAGTTTATCCAGATCGATACTTCTAATATCCTCTTCATCTGTGCAGGTGCATTTGACGGTATGGAGAAGATTATCGAGAAGCGTATCGGTGGCTCTGCACTCGGTTTTGAGGCGGAGATTAAAGATAAGCGTCAGCTTGAAACAGACTATATAATGGGTCAGGCTATTCATCAGGACCTTGTGAAGTTCGGTCTTATTCCCGAACTTGTCGGCCGTATGCCTGTTCTTACAGCACTTCACGAGCTTGATCGTGATGCACTTGTCAAGATTCTCAGCGAGCCTAAGAATTCTATCGTCAAGCAGTACACTCAGCTTGTCGGTATGGATGATGTCGAGCTTGTTTTTGAGCAGGGTGCACTTGAGGCTATTGCTGATAAAACTCTTGAGAAGAAAACCGGTGCAAGAGGTCTCCGCTCTATTATGGAGCAGACTCTTATTCCGATTATGTTCAAGGTTCCGTCTGAGCCTGCAATCTCAAAGGTTATTATCACAGCTGACTGTGTTAAGAACGGTACAGCTCCCAAGGTCGAGCGCGATGAAACCCGCACAGAGCATAAGCTCACCACAACACTCGACTTCTCAGTTGATCGTTCAAAGAAAAAGAAAGCACATTAAATAATTAAACACCGATGTTATCCATAACGGAAAACATCGGTGTCTTTTATTATAATAATTATATTACATTGTAGAAAGGTCGTACGGTGTGCGCTGGTAAACGAAGTAGTTCAGCCAGTTTGAGAAGAGCAGCATGCCTGCACCTCTCCATCTTATTACCGGTACTTTCTCAGGGTCGTCATCAGGGAAGTAGTTGACAGGTACGTCAATTTCAAGTCCTGCATTCACATCTCTGAAGTATTCTTTTGCAAGTGTGTCTCGGTCGTATTCGGCATGACCGCAGGCGTAGAAGTTACGGCACTGCATATCCGACAGGAGGTGTACACCGGCTTTTGAAGAGTATGCAAGAACCTGCAGATCTTTGATAAGTGCTATGTCGTCGATTCTGACTTCTGTATGTCGTGAATGCGGTACGTAAAACTCTTCGTCAAATCCACGAAGCAGGGGATGAAAGAGATCGAGAGCACGGTGCTTGAATACGCCGAACATCTTTTTGTCGAGCTTATGCTTTTTTAGTCCATATCTGTGGTAAAGTCCTGCCTGAGCACCCCAGCAGATATGGAACGATGAGTAGACGTTTTTGTCAGCCCAGTCAAATATAGTACAAAGCTCATCCCAATAGTCAACGTCCTCGAACTCCATTTTCTCGACAGGTGCACCGGTTACAACCATACCGTCGTATTTGTTGTGTTTGATATCGTCAAATGTTTTGTAGAATGCAAGCATATGCTCGGCAGATGTGTGTTTGGATTGATGAGTTGCTGTCTGCAGCAGCTCAATCTCAACCTGAATAGGGGAGTTACTGAGAAGTCTGAGTAACTGTGTTTCGGTTTCAATTTTAGTAGGCATAAGGTTAAGTATAAGTATTTTAAGCGGGCGGATATCCTGTGAAACAGCTCGCTCGTTTGTCATTACAAATATGTTTTCACTTTCCAGGCTGTTTTTAGCCGGTAAATTAGCATCGATTTTAATTGGCATGTCAGTTTCTCCACGTATATAATGTAATAAATATATTATAAAATATTAATATAATAACAGAAACCATAAAAATATACAAGACTCTTTGACTAAAGTTTTGATTTATGGGTAAAATTAATAATATGTTAAAAATACCAAAAAAATTGGTAAAAAGGTGTTGACATTGACGGAACATTGTGTTAATATAGCAAAGCACTCGCAAGAGCGCACAACAACTGAATACGAACTGAAAAAAGTTCAAAAAAGTTGAAAAAAGGTGTTGACAAAGCTGATGAGTTGTGATATAATTCACAATGTTGCGGCTGAAACGCAACACCGAAACGCACCTTGAAAATTAAACAACGATTGAAAGAACAAACCCTTGAAGATT
>JAZSEX010000057.1:0-13468 GCA_045531935.1 Acutalibacteraceae bacterium
CATCAAGCTTCTTTATTAGCACGCCAAGCTTTTGTGGCAGAGGAGTTGCAGTACCGTCAAAAGTGTAGCTGGCTTCGGGGTACATAAGCACGCTTGTATTGTTCTCTTTCAGCATATACTTTATGTCTTCAATCAGCGTAAAGTCACTTACAAATTTCTGCGTCGGAATACAGCCTGCCATTCTCATAAGCTGTCTTTTTCCTACAAATCCGTCAGATGTGCATACAATTCCGTAGGGCTTGGGATAAAAGATTTTTGACGCTATTTTCAGGTCAATAAGACTTGAATGATTCATCAGTATAAGGCAGGGCTTGTCCTGAATCAAGTCCATGCGCTCCTGAGTATATGTGAAATTTGTTGCCATTAAATCCGGTATAGAACCGAGTCTGATTACACTTGAAATTAAAAAATTCGGTTTTGAAGGATTTTTGTGTTCCGGCCTTTGTAAAGAATTTACCTTGTCAAAGTCAAGTTGCTTTGTTTTGATTTTCATCGGAATTCATCCTTTGTTAATAAAATCTATACGATAATTTTACTGTGTTGAGTGTTTTATTTTCAATCCAAAAATAATTACAATTCAGGAATAAAATATTAAATAAAAATTACAGATTGCACTTTATGAGTGAAAATGTGTTTGCGATTGACTTTTTTTTACTATAATTGTAAAATTATCAGCAGGAGATGATAAAAATGAAGGTGTACAAAAGGAATTTATTGCTTACACTGCTTTCTGCATTGGTTTCTCTGATGCTTATGGGCGGTCTGCTTGCGGTTATATACTACTTTTTAAAAGATTATCAGGGTAACGTTTTCAAGTATGCTGTTGTGATTGCTGTTGTGCTTTTTCTGCTGATGTTTATACCGAGCTTGAAAGAGCAGGTGACAGTTGCCGAAACCGCAGTTATACTGAAAGGATTCAGGGTAAAGGATGTCAACTCCGTTAACTCGGGCAAAAAGACAGCTTTCGGCTCAGCCGGCAGTGACCCTGCAAAAGAGATTATAGTTGCCTACTCAACGGTTACTCACGTTGAAGCTGTAAGGGATATATTTTTCTGGAGATATAATCTTCGGATAATGGCAGATAATTTTTATCAGCCCGCAGCAATAAGTGGCTCTATGAATAACCATAAAGAGCTTTACCGTGAGATAATTGAAAAAGTAAAATCAGCAAATCCTTCTGCTATTATTGACCCTAAATTTGAAAAGTATCTCGGCTGAAAAAATCCGCTTCCGGTTTACGGAAGCGGATTTGACTTTTATGGGTAAAAATTGCTGAAAAATTGCGCTTGACACTAATGTTTTTATACATAAAAAAATGAATTTTTTTCGGTTTTCTCTTTATTATATTATTATAATATGCTATAATAACAAAGTATTAATGGGGTAATGTATAATTTTATAAAAAACTCTCCCAAAAACAATCTGATTCCCACGGAGGAAAAGTATATGAATATAGCAGTAATGGGCTACGGCGTCGTCGGTTCAGGCGTTGCCGAAGTGCTCAAGAAAAACCACGCAAGCATCGTCAAAAAAAGTATGCAGGAGTCACTTGAGCTGACCCGCATTCTCGATCTGCGTGATTTCCCCGGTGACGAAAATGAAGCACTTCTCACCAAGGATTTCAAAGATATTCTGAATGACGAAACAATCGGTATCGTTGTTGAGACAATGGGTGGTGTACACCCTGCTTACGAGTTTGTTCTCGATTGCCTCAATGCAGGCAAGAGCGTTGTTACTTCAAACAAGGAGCTTGTAGCTGCAAAGGGTAACGAGCTTCTCAAGGTTGCGGAAGAAAAGAACGTCAACTTTATGTTCGAGGCAAGCGTCGGCGGCGGTATCCCGATTATCCGTCCGATTATCAGCTGCCTTGCAGCTAACGAAATTGACGAAATCGCAGGTATTCTCAACGGTACGACCAACTTCATCCTTACAAAGATGATCAACGACGGTATGACCTTTGAAGATGCTCTCAAGATTGCTCAGGAACTTGGTTATGCTGAGCGTGATCCTTCCGCTGACGTTGAGGGTAAGGACGCTTGCAGAAAGATCTGTATTCTCGCTTCTCTTTGCTTCGGTAAGCACGTTTACCCCGATTCAGTTTACACAGAGGGTATTACAAAGATTGCTCTTGCAGACGTTGAATACGCAAAGGCATGGGGCGGCGTAATCAAGCTTATCGGCCGTGCAACACGCTACGGTGACGGCAAGATCAGCATAATGGTTTCTCCCGCATTCATCCAGAATCACAGTCAGCTTGCAGGTGTTGACGACGTATTCAATGCAATACTCGTACGCGGCGATGCACTCGGCGACGTAGTATTCTACGGCAGAGGCGCAGGTAAGCTTCCTACAGCAAGTGCTGTTGTTGCCGACGTTATCGACTGTGCAAGACATACTGAGCGCAGAAAGTTCTTCGGCTGGGAGGACAGCGTTGAGGATTATGTTGTCGATTATCTCGACATCAAGCATCCCTTCTTTGTCCGTGCAAAGGCCGACAAGCAGGCAGTTGCAGAGCATTTCGGTGATGTTCAGTACCTCACATACGAGGGTGCTGCAGCAGATGAAATGGGCTTTATTACTGCTGCTCTTACTCAGCGTGAGTTTGATGCGAAGGTTGCAGCTGCAGGTCTTGAAATCGGCAGTGTTATCCGCGTAACAGATTATTGAGTTGACAAATAATATAAATATATAAGTCAAATTTACTTTTGAAGGCTGCCGCAAAACGGCAGTTTACTACAGGAGGTTATCATAAATGGGATTGATAGTACAGAAATTCGGCGGCAGCTCTGTTGCTGATGCAGCCCGTGTACGTAACGTAGCTTCTATCATCATCGATACCTATAAGCAGGGCAACGATGTTGTAGCAGTTGTTTCCGCACAGGGTGACACAACAGACGACCTTATCGAAAAGGCTGCTGAGCTTAATCCGAAGGCATCAAAGCGTGAGATGGATTCACTCCTCAGCGCAGGCGAGCAGATGTCAAGCGCACTGCTTGCAATGGCTATCGAGGCAGAGGGCTACCCCGTAGTTTCTCTTCTCGGCTGGCAGGCAGGTTTCAGAACTGACAATGTTTACGGTTCAGCAAGAATCAAGACAGTTCTGCCTGAAAGACTTAAGAATGAAATCGGCAAGGGCAATATCGTTATTGTTGCAGGCTTCCAGGGTCTCAACAGCTTCGACGATATTACAACTCTCGGCCGCGGCGGCTCTGATACAAGTGCTGTTGCAATCGCAGCTTCACTTCATGCAGACCGTTGCCAGATCTTCACCGATGTTGAAGGTGTCTACACAGCAGACCCCCGCAAGGTAGAAGGTACAAAGAAGCTTTCAGAAATCACATACGATGAAATGCTTGAGCTCGCAACACTCGGTGCTCAGGTTCTCAACAACCGTTCAGTTGAAATGGCTAAAAAATACAACGTCGAGGTAGAGGTTCTTTCAAGCCTCAAGAGAGTACCCGGCACAATCGTTAAGGAGGTAGCTAAAATGGAAAAAATGCTTATCAGAGGTGTCACTAAGGACACAGACGTTGCTCGTATATCAGTTATCGGTGTTCCTAACACACCCGGTATTGCTTTCAAACTCTTCTCAAAGCTTGCTGCAAAGAATATCAACGTTGATATCATCCTTCAGTCAGTTGGCAGAGACGATACAAAGGACATCACATTTACAGTTGCTAAGTCCAACGGCGAGCTTGCAGTTGAGACAATCAAGGGTGCATTTGACCTTACAGACGTTGTCTGCGACACAAACGTTGCAAAGGTTTCTGTTGTCGGTGCAGGTATGGAAACTCACCCCGGCACAGCTTCCAAGATGTTCGAGGCACTTTACGAGAAGGATATCAACATCCAGATGATTTCCACAAGCGAAATCAAGATCTCCGTTCTCATCGACCTTGAAGCAGCAGACAAGGCTGTTGCAGCTGTCCACAACGCATTTTTCCCCGTAGATTAATCAGGTCGACGATGTGAAAGCTTGAACAAGCTTATCGACGGCTGTTTTTACGCCAGCCTTTGCGAAAATGCTCGGCAATACACAAAGTATTACCTGTGCTTTTCGCTTTGTCTGACGAAAAAAGCACCTCGTCGCTAAACTTATTCCGCTTTCAATCCTCTCCCGGGTCGACGATGTGAAAGCTTGAACAAGCTTATCTGCGGGTGATTTCTGCTATGGTTTGTGAAAATGCTCGGCAATACACAAAGTATTACCTGTGCTTTTCGCTTTGCCTGACGAAAAAAGCACCTCGTCGCTAAACTTATTCCGCTTTCAGACTAATGAGTTTCAGACTAAATATTTAGATAAGGAAATCCGGTTCGGGTTTTAAGCCCGGAACCGTATGGTGATTAAATATGGGTTTTGATGCAGAATCTGTTGCTAATCAAAAGATTATAAACGTTGAAATCAACAACGAAATGAAAACATCGTTTATGAGCTATTCGATGTCGGTTATCACATCACGTGCTCTGCCTGACGTAAGAGACGGTCTTAAGCCTGTTCACAGAAGAATACTCTACACGATGTACGAGAATAACCTTTACCCGGATAAAGCATACAGAAAGTGTGCCGATACCGTTGGTGCTGTTCTTGGTCGTTACCATCCGCACGGTGACGCTTCGGTTTACGATGCGATGGTTCGTCTTGCACAGTCATTCTCAATGCGTTATACACTTGTTGACGGTCACGGTAACTTCGGTTCGGTCGATGGTGACCCGCCTGCAGCTTACCGTTATACAGAGTCGAGAATGAGCAAGATTTCTATGGAAATGCTTGCTGATATTGACAAAGAAACTGTTGATTTCGTGCCTAACTACGACGATCGACTTAAGGAGCCTACGGTGCTTCCGTCGAGAATACCCAACCTTCTCGTAAACGGCTCAACAGGTATCGCTGTTGGTATGGCTACCAATATTCCGCCTCACAATCTCGGCGAGGTTGTTGACGGTATGTGTTGCCTTATTGATAATCCTGAGGCTGATCTTCCCGAGCTTATGGAGCATATCCAGGGCCCCGATTTCCCGACAGCAGGTCTTATTATGGGCAAATCGGGCATCCGTGCCGCTTATGCGACAGGCCGCGGTAAGGTTACCGTCAGAGCAAAGGCTGAAATCGAGGAAGATAAAAACGGACGCTTCCGCATCAGTGTTACTGAAATTCCCTATATGGTCAACAAGGCAAGACTTATTGAGAGCATTGCTGACCTTGTTAGAGATAAGAGAATTGAGGGCATTTCCGATATCAACGACTACTCCGCTATCGAGGGTATGCACATTGTTATCGACCTCAAGCGTGATGCAAATCCGCAGGTTGTCCTCAACCAGCTTTATAACTATACTCAGATGCAGTCCACCTTCGGCGTTATTATGCTTGCTCTCGTCGACGGTGTGCCGAAGATTCTCACTCTCAAAGAGATGCTTGAGAATTATATCAAGCATCAGTGCGAGGTTATCGTACGCCGTACTCAGTACAACCTGAAGAAGGCTCAGGACCGTGCACACATACTTGAGGGTTACCTCATTGCTCTTGACTTTATTGATGAAGTTATCAGCATTCTCCGTTCTTCACCCGATCAGCAGACCGGTAAGGGACGTCTTATGGAACGCTTCGGACTTGACGAAATTCAGGCTCAGAAGATTGTTGAGATGCGTCTCGGTCAGTTGACAGGTATGGAGCGCCAGAAGATTGAAGAGGAAATGGCTGCTCTCAAGGCTAAGATTGCCGAGTACACAGAGATTCTCTCAAGTGAAGAGAACGTACGTGCCGTTGTCAAGGCAGAGGCAATCGAGGCAAAGGAGCGTTTTGCAGACGAAAGACGTACCGAAATCTGTAACGTCAGCGGTGAGGTTGATATTGAAGACCTTATCCCTGAAGAAGAAAGTGTTTACACCCTCACCAACAAGGGTTACCTCAAGCGTATGCCTGCTGATACCTATCGCAGTCAGCGCAGAGGCGGCAGAGGTGTTATGGGTATGACACGCCGTGAGGAGGACTTTGTACAGACAATGTTCACCTGCTCCACTCACGACTATATTATGTTCTTCACAAGCTTCGGTAAAGCATACAAGCTCAAGGGCTATGAGATACCTGAAAGCTCACGTACGGGCAAGGGTATGAATGCTGTTAATATTCTTCCGCTTGAAGCAGACGAGAAGATTTCAGCTATGATACGTGTGCCTGCTGAGGCAAACGGCGAATACCTTTGCATGGTTACACGCAACGGTATTATCAAGCGTACACTTCTTGACGCTTATAAGAACATCCGTAAGAACGGTGTTATTGCTATCAACCTTGATGATGATGACGAGCTTGCATGGGTTAAGCTCACAATGGGTGATGATGACCTTCTCGTTGCAACACGTGACGGTTACTCTATCCGCTTCAACGAAAACGATGCCCGTCCGATAGGCAGAACAGCCCGCGGTGTTAAGGCAATCGAGCTTCGTGAGGGTGACAAGGTTGTAGGTATGGACGTTATTTCTGACGAGAGCTTCGTGCTCACCGTAACCGAAACAGGCTACGGCAGAAGAAGCCCCGGTGACGAATACCGTTGCCAATCCAGAGGCGGTAAGGGTGTTACCAACTACAAGACAGAAAAGTACGGCGAGGTTGCCGCACTTATGACAGTTAAGGATGATGAGGATATTATCCTGATTTCTTCAGAGGGTATTGTTATACGTATGCCTGCTGATTCAATAAGTCTCTTCTCAAGAACATCAAAGGGTGTTCGTGTAATGCGTGTAGGTGACAGTGACAAGCTTGTTACGGTAACCACAGCAGAGCGTGAAGCTGACAGCGAAGAAACTGAAGAAGCGACTGCCGAAGCTCCTGCAGAGGATACATCGGCCGAGTCATAAAAGGATGACTCGTTAAACTGAGGGAAAGATATATGGAAAATAATCAAGACAAAAAGACGGAATTTGAAGATGTCTACTCAGACAGTAAAAAGAAGCCTACCTATAAGAAGGGTCACAAGCCGCTTGAGGAGAGGGATATCTACTACCCCAACAAATTCTTTGAGTTTATTCTGAAAAACAACAAGAGAAACACAAAGATTATTCTTGCGGTTATAATCGTGCTTATATTTCTGATGTTCGGTTTCTTTGCATGGGAGATTTACAGCGACAAGTTTGATAAGACTCTCAACCACGGTGAAGGCTGGACAGGCGACGAGAACTACTCCGAAAATTTTGAGGAGAACGAGTTTGAGGCTATGCACGATGTATCCGATGCGGCTTCGCTCGATGATCTGCTCAAAAAATGGTACAACCTTGACGGCAGTATCATGGACCAGGATTACGTTATCAACGTACTGCTTCTCGGTATCGACGGTAAAAACGGCGTAAAATACGGTGGTAACTCCGACTCGATGATTCTTGTTTCGATAAACAAGAAGACAGAGAAGATCACGCTTGTATCATTTATGCGTGACAGCCGTACGTACTTCAACGTAAACGGCAGAGATTACTGGGCAAAGATGAACGCAGCCTTCTCACGCGGAGGTGCTGCTGCAACTGTCAGGACTATTGAAAACAACTACAAGGTAGACATTGACTACTACGTAGCGGTTGACTTCTCCACCTTCTCAGAGCTTGTTAACGCACTTGGCGGCGTTACGCTCGATATTGAGGAGTACGAGCAGAAGTACATCAACCGTACTACAACTAAGATCAAGAAGATACCAAACTATGGTACAGTTACACTTGACGGTGACCAGGCTCTCGTATACTGCCGTATACGTAAAAGCGATGCCGACAGTGACGTTTCCAGAACACGCCGTCAGCGTAACTTTATATCTGCACTCATCAAAAGTGCAAAGGATGCTTCGCTCAGCCAGCTCAACGCTGCAGTTGACAAGGTGCTGCCGCACCTGCTTACCGACTGCTCCAAGACCAAGGTGCTCGGTTTTGCGGGTCAGGCTCTTACTCAGGGCTGGATGAACTATGAGATTGTTCAGCTTACAATGCCCGACCAGGATACGAGAAAAGATGCAAACTTCAGCGGTGTATCCTACTGGGTTGTTGACTATCCGCTTGCTGCACAGCGAGTACAGATGGCAATTTACGGTACGTCAAACATTGAGCTTGACGAAAACCGTGAGTCTGCACTTGACTATGTTCAGTACAACAATAACAGCAGCAGTAACAGCGGCTCAACGGGCAATGACCAGTCTCAGGAGTACAACACAAACGGTGATGAGACCACAGCAGGCGAGGACGAAGAGACAACACGCAATCCTTTCCGTCCCGGATGGTGGCCGGATAACGATGACGATGAAACCACCGCACCTGATTCTGAAGAGGGCGAAACAACAACTGAGTCTTCTGATGAGCAGGAGACTACCGCAGGCGATAACGAGGGTGAAGAGCCCATAGTGCCTGCAGCATAATAGCAGCTTAAATTTTATCGGGCTGTATCAGAACTTGAACTTAAGATTTAGGTTTTGATGCGGCCCTTTTTGTTAAAAACTCAACCAAGAAAGGGCAGGGGAGATTATCCTGCAGGGTGTGAAGAATGCCGTATTCTGAAAAGTATATGCTTCGTAAAATTGACGACGCAATAAAAACAGTAAAGCCTGCGATATATACCAGAATTGCTCCGCTTTCGATTAAAGCATACGTAACAGAGGAGCCCGTAAAGTTTAACGAGCGTTTTTCAGGTGAAGAGAAAATTCTCACCGTCGGTCAGTCATGGGGTAAGCTCTGGGACTGTGCGTGGTTTAACTTTGAGGGCAGAATACCCGAGAGCGAAAGAGGCAAAAACCTTGTGCTTATGCTTGACATAAGCGGTGAGATGTGCGTATTTGATAAAGCAGGTGTGCCTGTAGCTTGTCTGACAAACGTCAGTTCAGATTATGATACAACTCTTGGCTCGCCCGGTAAGAGAATTTTTATTCTTGATAAAGAGACTAAAGAGAGCGGCGAGGTGTCAGTCTGGGCAGATGCGGGCTGTAACGATCTTTTCGGTAACCGTAAGGACGGCGGCAGAATTATTGAGGCTGATATTGCGGTTTGCGACAGTGAGCTACGTGAGATATTTTACGACCTTGTTATAATCAATGACGCACTTAAGTGCCTTGACAAGAACTCAGCACGATACAAGAGACTGCTCGGCAGGACTTACGATGCTGTTTGCTATATTTCTTCACCTGATTTTGACCGAGATATAGTAAAACGTATTCTCAAGACTGAGCTTGACCGCAAGGGCGGTGACAGCTCGCTTCGTGTAACGGGTATAGGTCACGCACACATTGACCTTGCATGGCTGTGGCCGATTCGTGAGACAAAGCGTAAAGGTGCGAGAACATTCTCTAACGTTATCAGTCTTATGGAGCGTTACCCTGATTTTGTTTTCGGTGCAAGTCAGCCGCAGCTTTACAAATGGGTAAAGGAAGATTACCCTGAGCTTTACGAGAAGATAAAGCAGAAGGTAAAGGAAAACCGCTGGGAATGTCAGGGCGGTATGTGGGTAGAAGCTGACACAAACGTCAGCGGTGCTGAGCCTCTTGTACGTCAGTTCCTTTACGGCAAGAAGTTCTTTATGAATGAATTCGGTGTTGACGTGCGTTCACTCTGGCTGCCTGATGTATTTGGTTACAGTGCCGCACTGCCGCAGATTATGAAACTGAGCGGCGTTGACTACTTCGTAACACAGAAGCTTTCGTGGAGTGAGCACAACACGTATCCTCACCATACCTTCAACTGGGTCGGTATTGACGGCACAAGCGTGCTTGCACATCTCTGCCCTGAGGATACATATAACGGTCCCGCTATGCCCCGTTCTCTGAAAAAGATTGAGAACAATTACAAAGACAACGCTGTATGCGAAGAAGCTCTTATGCTCTTCGGTATCGGTGACGGTGGCGGCGGCCCGAGCAATTTCCACCTTGAGGGTCTGAAAAGAATAAAGAAGTTTGAGGGTCTTGTACCTTGTGAGCAGGGCTATTCAATTGATATGCTCGACCGCATTGATGCAGAAAAGGACAGCTATAAGAAGTGGGTAGGCGAGCTTTATCTTGAAAAGCATCAAGGTACATATACTACGCAGTCGAGAATCAAACGTTACAACCGCCGTGTTGAGTTTGCACTCAGAGAGACTGAGTTTGCCTGCGTATGGGCAAAGACTGTGGCAGGTATTGAGTACCCTAAAGCCGAGCTTGATGAAATCTGGGAGGAGTACCTTCTTTATCAGTTCCACGATATCCTGCCCGGCTCATCAATAAACCGTGTATACAGAGAGGCTGAAGAAGGCTATAAGGCAATGCTCAAGCGTCTTTCCGAGATGAAGAAATCAGCACTCGGTGCGGTTGCCGCATCTGTCGGCAGAATGAACGAGAGCATTGTATTCAATTCACTTCCGTTTGAGGTTACAGAGCAGTTCAGAACAACAGGAGGCTACAGAACTATTACAGTGCCTGCAATGGGTATGAAGAGCCTTGATGAAAGCTATGAGAGCTACGAGCCTTGTTCGGCTGACAGTAATAAGCTTGAAAACTCTAAGCTTGTTGTAAGCTTCGGCGAAAACGGTGAGATAACGGAAATTTACGATAAAATTAACGACAGGCAGGTGCTGCTTGACGGTAAGCGCGCTAATATAATTGACGTATATAATGACCGCGGTGATGCGTGGGATATGCGATTTGATTATATGAATGACGTCAGTGAAACAATGAAACTTGAAAGTGTTGAGTGTACAACTGAGGGCATAAACGCCGTACGCACACAGGTTTTCAGCTACGGTGAGTCACATCTCAAGCAGAAGATTGTGCTGACACCTGCAGGTATTATTCGTTTTGAAACTGAGATTGATTGGCGTGAGCGACGCAGAATGCTTCGTACATCATTCCCAATAAACGTTGTGACCGACAAGGTTGAGTGCGACGTTCAGTTTGGTTCAGTCAAGCGTACAACTACAGAAAACACAAGCTGGGACTATGCTCAGTTTGAAATCTGTGCTCAGAAGTGGGTTGATGTTTCACAGTGTGATTACGGTGCTGCAGTGCTCAACAACGGCAAATACGGCTACAGAGTGAAGGATACAACGATTGATATCAACCTTCTCCGCAGCCCCTGCCATCCCGACACAAATGCAGATTACGGCAAGCACGCATTCACCTATGCACTCTATCCGCATAAGGGCGGCAGAGTAGAGGCAAAGGTAAACGAGAAGGCATACTCATTGAATATGCCTCTCAGCGTTGTAAAGGTGGGTGTTGACGGTCAGGTTGAGTCGAAACCTTCAACACAGCTTATTCGTTTTGATAACGGCGGCTCTGCCGTTATTGAGAACATCAAGGCAGCTGAAGACGGCAAGGGTATGATAGTGCGTATATATGAGAGTGCAGGCTCGGATTGCAGCTTTACTCTGACTCCTGCTTTCCGTTTCCAGCGCGCAAGTGTTGTTAACCTTATTGAAAATGAGGTTACGGAGTGTTCTGTTTCGGCAGGTGTTATCTCCGCAGACCTCAAACCTTATCAGATTCTTTCAATAAAAATCAACTGAATAGCATAAACGTATTTGATGAAAAAACAAGAGCCTTTATTACTAAAAGAGTAATAAAGGCTCTTAAACTATTTGTTGTTATTGATATTAATATATGTTTTGTTAGGGATTAATTTTTAGATTTCGTCAATCATTTTGACTATCCTAAAACCTTCAGCATATTCTACTTCGTTTGCATAACCCCAAATGTGATTTCTTTCTATTACAGTTTCAAATAATCTGTTCATACGATTATGTTCACTGCCATATTGTTTAAGCGCTTCTCGTTTTTTGTTAATATAATTGCTTATGTTGATGAAAAAAGTTGGGTAAAATGCGTTGTCCAAAATATATCCATTAGATTGATATTCAAAAATATTTGCACAATGTCTTGCGGCAGTTAAACAAATATTATTAGCTTCGATATGATCTCTGTTCATATCTTCATTAAAATGTATAAAAACAGTATCGATTTTATAATCGAAAATTATAGCTTCTAATTTTTGCATAATCTCTTTGCTGTAACATAATTTTGAACATTCTTCGTATTCAAAGGGAATTTCTTTTATTCCTAAAACTTTACATGCGTTTTGGCTCTGAAGGGCACTTTGACGTTTGTTTACGGAAATATTTCGTTGAGTAAAGTTTGTTTCATTATCGGTCAAAGTTATTTTATAAACATTTTTTCCTTCATCTGCAAATTTAGCGGAAGTGCCGCCCGCACCTAATTCTGCATCATCAAAATGGGCTCCGATTATCAAAATATTTTTAATGCTTTTCAATTTAATCAGTCCTATCTGTTAATAAAATCGATCAGTTTGTTTTTTAATATTTTTCTTGTGAATTTTAAATTTTTGTTATATTCTCTGGAAATAACAGAATCTACTCTCCTATAACATTCAGAAAGTTCTTGATCAAATATATTATATAAAAAATTACTTAATTTTGTGTAATAGTCTTTTAGTTGTTCGTTGTATATTAAGGGTTTTTCGCATAACATTTGAATATATTTATCATCATTATTATCTAATTCAGCTATATATTCGACTACTTCATCAATATTGTTAAATTTATGACAATTTATAAAGGCTTTTTCTGAAAAATCATTTGCTATATCAGAGTTTCCGTAATAGATGGGAACAGAATGCATAGTTAGAGGTTGTTCGATTTTTTCTGTGGTAACTCCTTTATAATTACATCCTTCAACAGCTATTGTAAACTTTGAGCGTTTCAATATTTCGAACTTTTCTTTATATGATACGCCTTTCCCGCCAACGTTATTTAATAATCTGCCGTAAGAATCAACATGCTTGTATTTGTTAAGTGCATCAAACAACTGCTTTCTATAATTACCTATTGAATCTTCCCAATATATGAGATTGCAGAATATGTCTTTTTCTTTTAGCATTTTTCGTGCTTCTTCTTCGCTGATTTTGGGGAATTTGCAGGTTTCAAGATAAAAGAAGCAGAGAGGAAATCGCATATATCTGTCTCCGAAAGTAATGTCATCAAAACCTAAAGCGTAGTCAAATAAGTTGAAATCCGGAACTATTTCTTCGCCTGCAAAAAAAATTCGCACACAATCATATTTTAAGTAATCGAAAGCGGGACCTAACGGAGAGACAAATACATAATCAGGTTTATCTGAAATCTCAACATTGTATTTTTTGGAAAGAATGTTGTAAAAAATGTTATCGGTTTTATTTAAACTTTTCCAAAAGCCACAAAAATTGATTTTTATAGTTTTCATATAATATCACTCCTTGGGAATAATGCTTGTCTGAATATTATAACATAAACACTAATTTTAAACAATATCTGTAATAAGAAAAATGCTTAAGTTTTTAGCTTTAAATTATACGATATTCCATATCCGATAAGAATAGATATTCACAGCAATAAACAGATAATTTGTCAATGGACGAATATTAGGAAGTTTATTAATTGATTATAATTTTTGCTTTTTGTCGAAATGTAGCTGTTATTTGGTTT